>CAZUXL010000118.1:0-9629 GCA_964624355.1 uncultured Spirochaetales bacterium | reverse complement strand
GAGTCTTCTTTTGATCTTTCCAGACCAAAGACACTCAGGGTTTTTACCGACGAAAGACCATAAAAAAGAACTCCATCATCCAAAACCACAACCTGAAGCCGCATCCGGAAATTGTCCGGGTCCACCAAAGGGAGGATTCCCCAATACATGGGAGTTTTATTATTCATACTCAAGGTGTAAAGCTCAGGTTTTCCCGAAATGCTGATGGAGTAGATATTTTCACCGAAGGTATTATCCTTTTGAAGGAGAAGGGCCTTCCGCTCCATTCCTGTATCCAAATCGGTTCCATCGTTCTGAAGTTTCTTAGTTTTCTCGTCTTGAACCAGGTAACTTTCCAGGATGAGGGTTTCGGTTCTTTTTCGGGAAACGGAATAATATTGAAGTCCTTTCATCTTCGAAAAGGAGTTGATCCCCCGGTAAACCCGGGATCCCAGATCCAAAGTATCCGATGTTTTTATTTGATTTAAGGGCATCCAAAACAGGGCTTCCACGGTGATGGTTCCTGGAAAGTTGGCCATTTCAGTTTCCAAAGCTTGGCGGCTGGGAAGGGACTTTAAAAAAATCATATCCTTTAAAGATTGACCAAAGGTGGTAAGCTCCCCCGCTTTATACAACCGGGCTAGAGATTCTGCGGGGAGATTTTTTAAAAAGTTGGAAGAATCTACCCCCATGAGGGGAAAACTCACCACAAGCAGTCCAATCAGACTTAGCATAATTTTCATGTTATGGTATCCTATCGGGAAAGAGGTCTTTTTAACAAGTGTACAATCCCAATGATCTGATCGCCTTTACCGGGGGAGGAACCGCCGGACACGTTTACCCAGGTCTTGCCGTGGCCGAAGAACTCAAAATCCGGGGGCATCTCCATTTCCTTTGGGTTGGTGCCCAGGGTGGAATGGAAGAATCTCTGGTAAAAACCTGGGGGATGGATTTTCTGGGTCTCCCCGCGGGCAAACTTCGTCGGTATTTTTCATTTAAAAACTTTTTAGATCTTTTCAAAATAACAGCAGGATTTATAAAAGCCCTCTGGGTTTTGTCCCGTACACGCCCAGTCCTTCTTTTTTCCAAGGGTGGATTTGTCTCCGTTCCTCCGGTCTGGGCGGCAAAAATCCTGGGAATACCGGTATTTTCTCAGGAATCTGACCTGGATCCGGGACTGGCAACGAAGCTTAATATGGGTAAGAGTACCCGTATCTACACCGCCTATGATAAAACCATGGAATATTTCCCCCTTCATCTTCAAACCCGAATCAAAGCCCTGGGAAATCCGGTACGTCGAGAGCTGCTGCAGGGGAAGGGAACTCAAGCCCGGGAAACATGGAAGATTCCCCCCAATTCCCTCCTGGTTCTCGTTTTAGGAGGAAGCCAGGGGGCTAAGCAGATTAATTCCCTGGTCACCCAAGCCCTCCCCCAGTTTAAAGATAAAATTTTTTGGGTCCACCAAACCGGCCCCGAAGCCCTACACCCCCAGGAATCCGCATACTATCATCCCCGTATATTTTTGAAACAAGAGCTTCCTGATCTCATGGCCGGGGCTGATTTGATTATTTCCCGTGCCGGTGCCGGAGCCCTTTGGGAAGCCTCTGCCTTGGGAAAAGCCCTCCTTCTCGTACCACTGGGTGAGGGAAGTCGGGGTGACCAGCTTCGAAATGCGGCTTTATTTGAAAACCGGGGTGCGGCGGTTATTTGGAAGGAATCCACTGGGCAGGTCGGCTTCGAAAATCTTCTGCGGGATTTACTCGATCATCCAGAAAAAAGAGACCAGCTTTCCCGGGAGATATCCCGTTTTGGTGCGGGGACGGCGGCTAAAAGGCTTGCGGACGAAGTGGTAGAATTTTTGAGCATTCCGGAGAGCCCCCATGTTTGAAAATATCTTGTTTCAAGAAAAATTAGTGACCCAACTCTCCAGGGATATCGCCACCTCCCAACTTCCGGGGTCCCTCCTATTCCATGGGCCTGCGGCCAGTGGAAAACTAACCACCGCTCTGGAAATGGCCCGGGTACTCTCCTGCAGTGAAAAAGGTCTGTGGAATTGCCCCTGTCCCCACTGTGCCCAGCACCGAATACTCGCCTACTCAGGTCTTGCCCTGGTGGGTGAAAAGGATCTGGGTCCGGAGATTGATGCCGCAGGGGCAATTTTAATGAAACAACCGGATTCTCCCCGGCGATTTCTTTATATACGGACCATCAGAAAGTTACTCAAGCGGTTTGAACCCCTTCTCTGGGAAGGGGAAGATACAAAGGTTAAATCCGCCGGGGCCATGGTGGAAGCAATCCAAGAAGAATTGGAAGCTCTTTACCCCGGTTCAGAAATCCCACTACCGGAGAAACTGGAAGCTTCGGTTAAAAAAATCAGGGATTGGAGTGAAAAACTCTTAGGACTCCTGCCCGCCAAGGGGATCCCGATCAATATGGTCCGAAGGCTCTCCTACTGGGCCCGAACCGCCTCGGTGTCCGGAGGGACCTTTATCATCATTGAGAATGCGGACAGCCTCGGGGAAGGGGCACGGAATTCCCTGCTTAAAATTTTAGAGGAGCCGCCTGAAAATGTGAGATTCATCCTTTTAACCCGGCACAAGGGGGCCATCATGCCCACGATATTGTCCAGGGTCAGACCCTACAGCTTTCAAAACAGAACCCCAGCCCAGGTAAAAGATATTCTAGGCCGCCTATTTTTAGAAACTTCGGGAAATTATCCCACTTTGGAATCCTTTTTTCAGGCTTACGCCCTGGAAGGAGAATCTCAGATTCTCACCGCTGGAGCAGAATTTTTTGAAGGCAGCGAAGCCGGGTTCCCCTTTTCCTTACCAAAATTGGACTGGGCTCAGCAGTTTAGGCCTTTTTTAGGAGCCCTCGCCCTTCAAAACCGCCAACGACTAAAAGGGAATCCAAGTCTTCAGGAAAAAAGGTTCCGGGAACTTCAAGAGGCCTTGGACAACCATGAGAATTTAAATATTTCCCCAGCCCTCCTCTTGGAATCTCTGTATTATCGGTGGCGACCATGAGCCGGTTTATCCAAAGGGCTTTGGAAAAACTTCCTAAACTTGACAGCACCCAAGTCCAAATCCTTCTCCAAGAATTAGTGGATGAAAACGATCTCTACGAAAGCATCCTTCAATCCATGACCACGGGAATCCTGGTTACCGATGAACATCACCGGGTCCTTTTCCATAACAAAGCATCTGAACGGTTTATCTCCACGATCATGGATCCCACGGATAAAATCATTTGGTCAGTTTTAAAAGATCAGGATGTGGCCAATTTTCTAAAACTGAGCTTAGAAACCAACACAACAGTACCGGGAAAAGACTTTTCTCTGGATGCCCCCGGACAGAATATCCGAACCATTTCCCTCGCCGTCACTCCCCTGGTTAAAAACGGCAGCATTCGGGGCTCCCTTATCACATCCCAAGATATTACGGAAAGAAAAAACACCCAGGCCAGGTTGCGCCGGGCGGAAAACCTGGCGGGACTCACCACCCTCGCAGCAGGGGTCGCCCACGAGATAAAAAATCCCCTGGGCAGTATGGGCATCCACATCCAGCTGATACAAAAATCCCTTAAAAAACCCACGGAAATTCCTTTGGATCAGATCAATCACTACTTGGAAGTGATCAACGAAGAAATTAACAGGCTAAACGGCATTGTCGTGGACTTTCTTTTTGCCGTCCGCCCCATGGATACCAATTTACTTCTGGGGCATCTAAATCCGGTGGTGAAAGATCTTATGGATTTTCTGGCTCCAGAACTGGAGCAAGCGGGGATCAATCTGGAGATGGACTTGGATCCCAGTCTCAGCCCCATAAACCTGGATGAAAGATTTCTCAAGCAAGCTATATTAAATATCGTTAAAAATAGTCTTCAAGCCATGACCGGCGGGGGGACCCTCAAAATCTGTACCCGGGGAAAAAGGGATGAAGTTCGCCTTATAATACAAGATTCCGGGGTGGGAATCCCTGAGGAAAATTGGGATAAGATTTTTGAACCCTATTTCACCACAAAACACTTTGGATCTGGATTGGGGCTGACATTGGTATTTAAAATAATAAAAGAACACGGGGCGGATATTCAGTTGACCTCTCAGGTGGGTTCGGGAACCACCATGACCATCATATTCCCCCTTCCCCAGGGCGAGTCGGCCCTCTTGGCCTTTAAAGGAGACCACGAATGAAACTCACTGTATTGGTGGTGGATGATGAAAAAAATATCCGGGATGGCCTAGGCCGGTTTTTGGAATTGGAAGGATACGATGTGAAGACCGCCGAGGATGGAAAGGCCGCTTTGGATCTTCTGAACAAAGGCCACGTGGACCTCATCCTTTCGGATTTGAAAATGCCCCGGCTTTCCGGTGAGGAACTCTTAAAAGCGATTTCCACCGCCTCCCCCAACATCCCTGTCATCATTCTTACGGGCCATGGAACCATCGAAAACGCCGTGGCGGCCATGAGAGACGGCGCCTATGATTTTCTCACAAAACCGGTGAATCTGGACAGACTTTCCATGCTGGTAAAAAGGGCCTTATCCAATCGGGTTCTCGCCTTGGAACACCAGGCTTTGAAAGACGAAGTAGAAAAAATGGAGCGCAAGAGAAAATACTCCCAGCTTATCGGCCGCTCGGCTCCCATGCAAAAGGTTTTTGACCTGATCTCCCAAGTGGCCAACACCCGGGCCTCGGTGTTGATCACCGGGGAAAGCGGGGTGGGAAAAGAATTGGCGGCGGATGCCCTCCACAACCTTTCGGATCGAAATTCTGGACCATTTATAAAAGTTCATTGCGCCGCCCTGACGGAAACCCTCCTGGAAAGCGAGCTTTTTGGCCATGAAAGGGGTTCCTTCACCGGAGCCATTGGTCAAAAAAAGGGCCGGTTTGAACTGGCCGACGGGGGCACCATTTTCTTGGATGAAATCGGTGAAATCAATCCCAGCGTCCAGGTCAAACTCCTGAGGGTTCTCCAGGAACGGTCCTTTGAAAGGGTGGGTGGGGAAAAACCAGTGGAAGTGGATGTCCGGTTGGTGGCTGCCACAAACAGGGATTTGAAGGCGGAAATTGCCGCCGGACGATTTCGCGAGGATCTGTTTTACCGTCTCAATGTGGTGAACATCACCCTCCCCCCCTTGCGGGAACGAAAAGATGATATCCCCCTCCTGGCCGCGAGCTTTTTGGCAGAAGTAGCCCTGGAAAATAATAAAAAAATCGAGGGGATGGATAACAAAGCCCGCATGGCCCTCTACAACTACCGCTGGCCGGGGAATGTGAGGGAGCTTCGCAATGTGATTGAAAGTTCCGTGGTGCTTTGTAAAGGCTCCATAGTCACCCTGGAGGATTTACCTCCCCAGGTGAGAACCCAGGACGAGGGGAACTACATTAGACTGGACTTGGGGGTAAATATGGAAGAAGCCGAAAGAGAAATCATAAGGCAAACTTTGAACTTCCAAAAGGGTAATAAAAGCCGTACCGCCGAGGTTTTAGGTATTGGAAGAAAGACTCTCCATAGAAAAATACAAGAATATGGATTAGAAGAAGAATTTGGTGGCGAATAGCTCATAGTTATATACTATAATTAAATTATGCAAGTTTCTGGTTCCCAGGCGAATATTACAGCAAGGGTTCTCTATGAGAGCATGAGCCAGGATGTGATGATACGGGTGGTCCGGCAGCTCTGGCCTGGGTACGACCTCCATCACCAATGCGGGGTCCGGGATATCATCCCCATTCCCCTACAAGATGCGGCAAAACAAATAGTCCGGGACATCATCTCCCAAGATCTTTATGTGGATTTTGTGGAAATTCTTTTAAAAATTGATCAGGATGGGATCATGGGCCGCCATTATCCCATACCCCGGGTTTCTGAGCTGGTGAAATTACTTCGGGAAAAAGGATTTGTTTATGATCGGGTCAATAATAGTTTTCTAGAAGACCCCCGGCTTCGGAGAACCCAGAATTGGGGAAGACTAAAGGCTGGAACCGAATACAATCTGGCTTTGCTTAGGGTAGATCTGGTGGCCAATTCTAAAGTTGTAAGAAAAAACGAGCAAGAATTGGTGGAAAAAACCTTCGAAGATATTCGAAATATGGTTCGCAACGCAGTGGAAAAACGTTTGGGGCGTATTTGGAGTTGGGAAGGTGATGGGGGATTGGCGGCCTTTTACTACGGTCACAGGCAAGTACTCGGAGTATACTCCGCCCTGGAGATCCTTCAGAAGCTTTGGAGTTACAACTTTTTTACCTGTCCTTTAAAAGATTCCCTGGAAATGCGCCTAGCCCTTCACTCCGGGTATATGCGTTTTTCCTTCGAGGAAGATGAACTTCGTAAAAGTGATGTGTTTAGAAATGTCGTGCAGATAGAATCCCACCACACCCCCGCAAACCACTTGGTGATTTCATCCCAAATAGAAACATCCTTAGACAGGCCTCTGGCTTCCCTATTCCACCCTTTAGGCACAACGGACGCCCTAGGGCTGAGTACCTATGCACTGGAAGTGGAACCATGAAAATCCTCCAGGTCTACTCCCAAAGGCCGGAAGCCCGGGTCTTTTTTGCCCCCATCGGGAGACTGCTAGACTGGGAATTCAAACAATCGGCTCTTGCCCATGTGATCCAAGATATAAAAAGCCTCCCTTCCGACGCTTTTATTTACTTGGAAATACCCCAGGATCCGGTGGAACAAAAAAAGTTAAAAAAAAGCCTGGAAAAGCAGCCCCATGGGTATTGGGGACTGTGGGATCCGGAGGGCTTAGTAGAGGATCCTTCCCTGTGGTTCTTTGCGGGAGCTGTGGACTATTTAGGACCTCGATTGACTTGTCTTTCGGTGCCTCGGTTTCAAAAAGTTTTGGACTGGGCTGGTCACGAGGCGGAAGTTCCCGAGCTTCCTGCGGAATACTTTTGGGAAGAGGTGATTGACAATAGGGAATACGATTTCACCTTGGTTCTTTTACAGTTGGATGAACCGGAATTAATAAAAAAGAAAATCGGGGAGCTTCGGTTCACGGCCTTTTTGAGGGATTGGAAAATTTTGACCGAACGTTTAGCCCGGGACAAAGGCGGTCGTTTATGGATGGATGCATCCACCGCCACTTTGTTTTTATTTCCCCCGGGAAAAGATCGAATCTCAGCCTTTTACTTTGCTTTTCAAGTTTTGATCCAGAGGGATTTAATGTCCATGGAAAACTTTCAGTTACAATCTCCCCTAAACATGAAGATTGCCATGCACCGGGGTTTGACCCCCTATAGGAAACCGGGAGATACAGGAACCCTGGTGGCGGACTCGGTGAATTCCATTTTCCACCTGGGTCAAAAATTTGCCCAATCCAACGCCATCTATTTCACCTCTACCCTGCTGGAGGATGTGCCGCCCAATTTAATTGAGTTGACAAGAAGTGAAGGACAGTACGAAGGAAGGCAAATTTACAGGCTTTGTCGGATTCTTTCTTAAAGGGCTCAATTAAGTTTCACCATGAGTATCTATTTTCCCAGGGCTTTTTTGATGGTCTGAAAGGCTTCGTTAATCCTTTGGGTTTTTTTTGTCGCCATATCCACAGATTCCCGGCTCCCCCCGTGACGGTCCGGATGATGGGTTCTCAGAAGCTGCTTTTGAGCGGTTTTCACGTCTTCCCAGGTAGCCCCCGGTGCTAAACCCAATTCCATATAGGCTTGAGCCAAGGCCAGGGCGTTGCGGTCAAAAGGACCTGCGGAACCATTATAATTGTAATTCCCCTCACTTTTCCGCTGGGATGATTTAGAGGCTCCGGAACCTTTTAAAAATTCTTCCAGTTCTTCCTCTGCAGCTTGCAGATCTGGATCTGTCCAGGTATCTTTTTCCAGTTTCGTGGAGTGGTCCCATTCCAGTTCACTGCGAACCCAGGAGTAGAGACGGTCAAATAAGGGATTCATGGTTCCATCCTTGCGGTTTTATGGTTTAAACATAACAGATTCAACCCCAACTGTAAAAGAGTCGGGGTTTTCAAACCTTGACACCTCTTTCGAAAAAATACTTTAATAAGGTAGAATTTTTCATTTTCTGTATGCGGAGGCTTTATGTACAAACCGGTAGATTCCAAGGTCGATTTCCCCAAAATGGAAGAAGCAATTCTTGCTTTCTGGGAGAAAAATGGGACATTCCGGAAGTCCATAGACCAACGGAATGGGGCTCAGGAGTTCGTCTTTTACGACGGCCCGCCCTTTGCCACCGGACTACCTCATTTTGGTCACTTCGTCCCCGGTACCTTGAAGGATATCATTCCCCGTTACCAGACCATGAGAGGAAAAAAAGTCGAAAGACGCTTTGGATGGGACACCCATGGGCTTCCGGTGGAATACGAAATGGAAAAAACCCTGGGGATTTCAGGTAAAACTGAAATTGAAAAGTACGGTGTGACGGAGTTCAATGAAGCTTGCCGCAGTATCGTCTTGCGATACACAAAAGAATGGCGTTCTACCATTACCCGCCTGGGCCGGTGGGTGGATTTTGATCATGACTATAAAACCATGGATACGGATTTTATGGAGTCCATTTGGTGGGTCTTTAAAACCCTTTGGGAAAAGGGCTATATCTACGAAGGATTTTACATCCTCCCCTATTCCCCCAAATTATCCACCCCCCTATCCAATTTCGAAGTGAATCTAGGGGGGTACAAAGATGTCCACGACCCCGCCATCACCATTAAATTTGCCCTCAAGGACCAACCTAAGACCTACTTTTTAGCCTGGACCACCACCCCCTGGACCCTCCCTTCCAACCTGGGATTAGCCTTGGGCGGAGACATCGATTACGTAAAAGTACAAGATGGCGAGGAGATCTATATTCTCGCTGAGAGCCGTTTGGGGCATTATTATAAAGAAGAGTCCCAGTACAAAATCCTCACCCGCCACAAGGGATCAGAGCTAAAAGGATTGGAGTATCTACCCCTCTTTCCTTACTTTTCAGAACTGGGAGAAAATGGGGCCTTTAGAACCCACGTGGGGGACTTTGTCTCCACCACCGACGGTACGGGTATCGTCCATATCGCCCCGGGTTTCGGTGAAGACGATTATAATTTATTAAAAAATTCAGGTATTCCCGTGGTTTGCCCTTTGGATGCCGAATGCCGTTTCACCGATGAGGTCCCGGATTTCCAAGGACAGTTTGTGAAGGATGCGGACAAAGCCATCATTCAAAGGCTCAAGGATGAGGGGAAACTGGTAAGGCGGGATACGATCCTCCACTCCTACCCCCACTGCTACCGTACCGGAAGTCCCCTGATCTACCGGGCTATTTCCAGTTGGTTCGTGGACATCGCAAAAGTAAAAGATAAAATGCTCGCGGCCAACGCCCAGATTTTCTGGCAACCAGAACACCTGAAAAATGGACGTTTTGGTAAATGGCTGGAGGGGGCCCGGGATTGGGCCATTTCACGAAACCGTTTTTGGGGAAATCCCATCCCCGTATGGAAATGTGATAAAACCGGGAACACCCTTTGTATAGGCTCCGTGGATGAATTAGAAGCCCTATCCGGGGTCAGACCTACGGATCTGCATAAACACTTTGTGGATGAAATCACTTGGCCTTCTGTATGGGGAGGTACCATGCGGCGGGTGCCAGAAGTTTTGGACTGCTGGTTTGAATCCGGGGCCATGCCCTACGCCCAAGTGC
>CAZUXL010000117.1:1068-9672 GCA_964624355.1 uncultured Spirochaetales bacterium | reverse complement strand
ACTTTTACCAGAAGACCGTCCACAATGACCAGGGTCAGGGGGATGGACAGGACGATCCGGGTTCCCTTTCCTGGTTCGGAAGAAAGGGCGATTTCTCCCCGGAGTTTTTCAATATTGGTTTTCACCACATCCATTCCCACCCCGCGGCCGGAAACCCCGGTGGTTTTTTCTGCGGTGGAAAACCCAGGAGCAAAGATCATCCCCATAATTTTATTCACATCAGTTTCCGTGGGATCCAGGAGTTTTTTTTCCACCGCCCTGGCCTTAATCCTATCCAGATTGAGCCCAGCCCCATCGTCCCTAATTTCAATTTCCACATTGGAGCCGACTTGGCTGGCGGTGATGGAAATGGTGCCGGTCTTGGGTTTCCCATTTTTACTTCGAACCTCCGCAGGTTCTATCCCGTGATCCGCAGAGTTTCGAATGATATGAACCAAGGGATCTTTCAGGGATTCGATGATATTTTTATCCAATTCTGTGCTGGCCCCGTGTATTTCCAGAAAGAGATCCTTTTTCAATTGTTTTGAAAGATCCCTGACCAGTCTTTGAAATCCGGAAAAGGATTCTTCCAGGGGAACCATGCGTATGCTCATGGTGGAGTCCCGAAGGGTGGCGCTTAGCCGGGCTAAGTTTTCTGAGATCCCTTCAAACTGGGAGATTCCCGCTTTTTTGGCTTCTTGCTGCAGACGGGCTTGGAGAATGACCAATTCCCCCACCGCATCAATTAAAAAGTCAAGTTTTTCTTTTCTGACCCGGATGCTGGTGGACTCTTGACGAACTTCCCGCTCCACGGAGGTGGATTTGACAATTTCTTGCTCTGCGAGAGCGGCATCCAGGTCTTTTTGTTGAAGAAGGCCACTAGCCACGGCCACTTCACCGAAGGGGCGTTGTTCCTGTCTAATTGTTTGGATTTCGTGTTCCTTCAACATTCCCCGGCGCAGGAGGACTTCTCCCACTTTCGGAATCGAGGGTTCACCATTTTGAGCGTCCAAGTCAATATTTTCGATGGTAATTTGGGCGTAGTCTTCCACAAACATGAACACCGACCGAATGGCCTGTTCCGATTGAACCGTGGAAATGGTCAGATTCCAATGGAGGTTAATGTCGCTGGGATTTAGGTTCACCAAATCAGGAACTTCTGAGGTTTCCAGGGAACAGTGATACAGTCCCATTTCCTGGAGCTCTTGAAAGAGGGCTTCTAGTTTTACACCCCTGTGTAGGATGAGTGGATCTGGTTTCACAGAGATTCGAAAGACATGGGGTAGCTGGTGCTCCTCAGGACTACTTTTTGAAATTTGAGGTAGGGCTTTTTCCAGAGTTTCTGGTGAGAATGCATAGGGTTTTTGTTCTAAAGCGGCAATTTCTTTCAGTAAAAGTACCTGATCTTCCCCCGCATCGGTGGTTTCTAGAAGTAACCTGATGCAGTCCGCCGACCGCAGACCAATGTTGATAATCTCAGGATTAATGGAGATAAGACCCTTTCGGATTTCGTCGAACAATCCCTCCACAGAATGGGTAAATTGAGCTACGTTGTCAAAACCGAACATGGCTCCGGAGCCTTTGATCGTATGCAGGGCACGAAAGACGTCGTTGATCAGGGAACTGCGTTCTGGATGCTCTTCCAATTCCATGAGGGCGGTTTCCAAATTTCCCAAGAGCTCCCGGGCTTCCTCCAAGAAAAGATCCTTGTGGTCATCAAACTTCATAAGGATTCCTCACCCACAGGAAAATAATGATCAAAGTAGAATCCCAGGAGTTCCCCTGTGGTTATCACCCTGTGGTCGGCCGGTAGTTTCAGAACCAGGAGTTCTTTACCTTGGTCCAAGAGGGATCGGCGAAAGGCCAGAAGTAGCTGGAAAAATGTTACATCCACCTTAGTGAGTAGGGAAAGATCCAACACCAGTAGGGGGGCGTTAAGAGCAAAAAGCCCCATGAGATCGGACCTCGCTGCCTCTGCACCTTCCACAGTGCATTCACCTTGAAATATGAGTTTCAGTTCTGTTCCGGTTTCGGTGAAACTTACCTTCATAGGGAAAGTTTAAATCGGGGTAAGGGGAATTGCAATGAAGAACATTTAAAGTATGAAAACATCCCGTTGACGTACCTTTGGTGTTAGATAATAATAAGTCCATGGTTCAAACGGGAAAGGATGATCTTCGCCTCTCCATCATGAAATCTTTGAAATCGGTCTCAGCTTCTACTGAAGCGGTATATCTTAAAATGGGTGAGATTTATCCACAACTCATAAGGGAGTTGGAAAAGGGGGCGACATCCCACAGTTCACCCAACTCTGTCCATTCCCAGAGTTTACTTGGCAGTACAATTGAAGAAACCTTAAGAGCTTTGGACGAAAAAGAAAAGCAGTTTTTCCATAACCAAAAAAATTCTGAACATTTATTAGAACAGTTAGACATGCTTATTCAACTTTTAGGAACCCTGGGTTTGAGTACCCAGGAGATCCGTGAAGATTCATTCCTGATGGAAATCATAAGTCTCAATGCCATGATTATCGCGGCCAAAACAGGCCAGGCGGGCAGGGCATTTGCCTGTATCACCTCAGAACTGAAAGATCTTTCGGGTCAGACCATAGAGCTGACGGAGCAGATGGATCAAATGGAAAATTCCATAAATAGAGTATTTTCCGAATTTAAAATCAACCTCAGTGATATGAACTCTAAAGAGCAGGAGCGGTACTTTCATTTTATAAAAGAAAGTAAGGATTTTTTTCAAAACTTGAACTTGGGTGCGGTTAAGCTTTGGGAGGGAATAGAAGACATACGTGCTAAAACCATCGATGTGAAAATTCCCTTGGTAAAGATAATGGTGGAGATTCAAAACCAGGATAGGATAAGACAAAGCATCGATCACGTCCTACTTTCCCTTCAAGAGTTGGGGGATCCTGAGGCTTCAGTGGATTTGGAATCCCGGCTGGATCATTTAAGCCTTTTGGAATTGTTGCCGGAGTTGAGCAAACAAGTTTTAGATGAGATTTCCACCCATATTAAAGAAAACAGGGAAACTTTTCATATTGCATTGGAAAACGCCAGGGGCTTGATAAACAATCTGGAAGACCAGCGGAAAATATTTTTATTCGAGCAGCAGAAAAATACCACCCCAAATAATTTGGAATATTTATTCCACCAAGGGAAACATATATTTACAGATTTTATTACTCAAACAGAAAGCCTTTTGAGAATCCAAGAAGGGGCCTTCAGAAAGAGCCATCAACTGCAAATTTATGTGAAGGGACTTTCTGAAATGCTCCAATCTTTTGGATTTATTGTTTCAAAATTTCGGAATATCGACATGGCTTCCCGGATACAGGTGGCGAGGTTGTCCAGTCTATCATCCATGAAAAGTAATACCTTGGAGATGACGGCTTTAACGCAAAAAATTGAGTTGGATGTGCATCAATCCATGTTGATAACGACGGGTTTTTACACCCGTGTTCAAGATGTTTTCCAATCCTACGAAATGGATTTTAACCACCGTATTAAGGCAGATATGGATTTTCAAAAAAGGTTGGCAGATTCCACTAACAATCTGGAAAAGGCTAAAAATATTATTTTAAAATCAGTCCAAGAGAGTCAGGTGTTTACCCAGACATTCGTACAGCAATTTCAAAAAACCGAAGGGGATCTTTCAACTCTGGATGGACTCTTGATTGAAATTGAAAAGCAAAAATCATCCCTGGATCAAATGCGGCAAAGGGTAGTCCTTGAAAAAAAAGAACTGATGGCCACTGAGAATTTAACCACATGGACTTTAAAAAATGAAAAATTGAAAACCCTTATTGACCGATTCACCATCTTCAGCCATAAAAAACTGGCCGCAGACCTGGGTAATTTCGAAGTGGAAGATTCGGTGGACGCCGGAGAGGTTACTCTATTTTAGGATTGTATTACGGGAGGATATGATGGCAAAAAATATTTTAATTGTGGATGATTCCAGTTCCATTCGGCAAAGCATTACCTTTGTATTGGAACAGTCTGGATTTGTAGTGGTGCAATCTGTGGACGGAACTGATGCATTGAAAAAACTGGAATCCCAGAAGTTTGATTTGGTGATATCCGATGTAAATATGCCCAATATGGACGGGATTTCCCTGACGAAAAATATAAGACAGACGGCCCACCACAAATTCACTCCTATCTTAATGCTGACCACTGAATCTCAAGCCAGTATGATGCAGGAGGGGAAAGCCGCCGGAGCCACTGGTTGGATTGTAAAACCCTTCGACCCGGACAAGCTCCTGGCGGTGGTCAATAAACTGGTGGGGTGAATCCCCTATCGCATGTCCTTGTGTAAGACCTTCCTATTGATAACGGATCCGGGATAGTACTTTCTAAGTATACTTAAGTATGTTCCGTCAGTTTTTATCTTAGCCATACCTTCTTGAAAGAGTGCCTGCAATTGGGTTCCGTCTTTGTGGGTGGAGGAAAAAATCAAATCAATGGGGGATGAATAGACCGACTCGAAGGAGTATTGGCTCACCCGATTGGGAGGGAGAAAGGTCTTCAGGGCGTCTAAACCTGTCTGGTCGGCAACCACTGCGGAATCAACCCGGGCAAGATCGAGCTTTTTAATGAGGAACTCCAGGTTATCGCTCACGTCCATAGTGACTCCTGCGTTAGTTAAAACAGCCACGGAGCCTGTGCCTCGGATAACTCCAGGGTTAAAACTTTTTAAGTCACTAGGTGCTTTGAGTCCCAAACCTTGTTTAAACCTCTGGGTAGAGTAGAAGGCTACCACATCGGCGAAAATGAAGGGTTCAGGGTTCAGCAAAAATTGATTTTTTTCTCAGCTGATATAATGAGAGTGCTGTTGAGTAGGACGGGACTTTGCCCCGAGCGGACCAGAGCTTTCATACGTTCTAATGGTGCGGAGGCCCATGTGATTTTGACATTAAATTTGTCGAAAGCACTTTGAATGAGATCCCTCCAAAGGGTAGAATTATTGGTTGCACTGGCAATGGGCAGATACTCCGGCGCTTAGATTTCCACCGTAGTTTGAGCGGATATCATGGTTGAGAAAGTAACGAACAATATCAAGGAAAGTAGCGTTTTCATTGTGAGCCTCCTTCAGCGTTGACCTCCCAACGGCTAAGCCAAGAGGGGGGGGCAACATTAACTTTACAGTCGTTTTTCAGTTTGTAAAGAAGGATCCTTTATCGGTACTTGGCCAACTTCTCCTGGGTGGACCCCAGGTCTGGTGCACTGAAGAGCTTGATATAGCTGGTAACCCCCGGAGCCCCAGCCTCCAACACCGCTTTATGGGCTTGTGCTAAAATATGGAGAAGTTCATCCAAAGGTCCTTCTACCACGGTTTCGAAGGGACAAACCGTATAGGGCAAACCCGAGTTTGCGATCACGGCGATGGCCGCATCCACCAAGGCGTAGCCCTCTTCTTTGGACCCGGTGTGTTTCGGAAGGCACTGAATAGCAAGAGCAGATTTCATTAAGACTCCTTTGGGAATTATCCCAGATCAAAACCAAAAAAACCAAAATTTAAGGACAGGATGAACACAAGACACCCCACCAAAAAACCGAAAGTTAAAGCTGCAGAATCCCATCCTGTCCAGTAACTTCGAACCAAGTAAGTCCGGGGGCCAGGGCTCTCCACCTCCCGGGCGGACATGGAAAAAGCAATGCGCTCCGCCCGTCTTAAGGCCGCCGCCAGAAGAACCGCGGGCATTTCCAAATGGTCTTTAAACCGACTTCGGCCGCCCAGACGGATCTTTTTTGTTTGGTTCATTATTTCCAGGTCTGAGAGGAGGGAGGGAAGGCTGTTAAGACCAGCGTAGATGGCGAATCCCCAGCGAGGGGGAAGCCGTCCCTGGTGAATCAGGGACCGGACCAGAGCCAGAGGGCCAAAAGTCGAAGCGGCCAAGGTGGTCAACAGCCCTAAAGCAAGACTTCGGAGTCCCGTGGCTGCTGCCCGGGAATAGGACCTTGGGGTCAGGGTTATGGGTCCCCAGGAAAACATAACTGGATCACAGCTTTGGGGTTGGGTAAATATCAGGTTTATTAGCCCCATTCCCAGAGACATGATGACCACAGGAAGTGCGACTGCTAGCCAACGACTTAGATCGGGTTTGAGGGCTAATAGGAGGGGTAACGCAATCCCTAGGGCCAAAAGAGGAGTCCCGGCATCGAAGCTGAGAAGAACCGGGGTGAGGATAAACATTAACCCGCCTAAGACCGCCAAAGGGTTCACCACCGGAGGAGAATTGGATTCAAAGAGCACTGATAACCTCCTTATTCAGGGATACCCCGTCGGATTTTTCCCAAAATCCTCCGGATAACCGATACAGATCGTCGGCGCATTCCCGGACCAGGTCCGGGGAATGGGTGGCCAGGACGATGGTACGGCCTTGGCTTCGCAATAGCTTCAAATCTTCCGTCAGTTGGTGGAAAGCCCGGCGGTCCAGGCCATATGTCGGTTCGTCTAAAATTAAAATAGGTCGGGGATCTAAAAACGCCAGGGCTAAGGATAATCGGCGTTTTTCCCCCTCACTCAGGCTGCAAGGGTGAAGGTCATCGGCATCCAGGAGATGGAATCGGGCTGCCACCGATGCGGTGCCCTCCTGGGATTTTCCGGTGAGGGTCCATTCTTTGGCCACGGTATTTCGTAAAAAATAGTGTTCAGGATTTTGGGGAATAAAATTAATTAGCCGGGCGTTGCGGCGACCCGAGGGATAACCATTCACTTTAATCTCACCCGGATGGGTACCTAAGATACCCGCCAGTTTTTTTAAAAAAGTTGATTTCCCCGCTCCGGAAGGCCCCATAATGGCGGCGATTCGTCCTGGGGGGAAATCAACACACAGGTTACTAAATAGAATTGGGCTGCCGGAGTACTGGTGGGAAATGTTTCGGACTGAAAGGGTGGAAGGAAAAAGACCTGGGGGGTACAGATCCCGGGAAAGTAAATCATTTCGAAAGGTAATGGGGGAATGAACCTCCTGTGTCCGGGGAGGCCGCTCGGTCAAACCCAAAGGACTAAGTTCCAGAATCCGGTGGACCAGGGCGGAGGTTTCTTTCAAGCGGTGTTCCACCATAACGAGAGTGACCCCAGGAGCGATTTCCTCCAGTGCCCGGAAGAAATCTGAAGCTCCCTCCGGGTCGAGATAGGCTGTGGGTTCATCGAGAAATAAAATATCCGGTTCCTGGGCGAGAGCACAGGCCAGGGAAAGTCTTTGACACTCCCCCCCGGAAAGGGTGGTGGGACTCCGATAAGCTAAAGGGCTAAGACCCAACCGGTCTAAAAGCTCAGTAACTTTAGTCTGTATCCTTTCAACCTGCCACCCCCTATTTTCCAACGCAAATGCAATTTCTTCTCTGACTGAGGGGGTGATGATTTGGGCTTCCGGATTTTGCAGAACCAAGGCGGGAGTACGGTAGTTTAAAACAGCTTTCCCGTCCACGATTCCGTAAGAAAGCCGGGGAACTAAACCTGCCAGAACTCCCAGGAGGGTGGATTTACCACACCCCGATGGACCGGTCAACAGGATTCGTTCTCCGGGTTGAACCGTGAGGCTTACACCCGACCACAGGGGGCGGCGGAAGCCCGGAAACCTGAAAGACAGATTCTTCAGGGTAATCATACTTAGTCTTCCCTGGGGATGAGGCTTCTGGCTGCACCGGTACGGACTACGCTTTGTCCGAGGAACCAGACTCCCAGACCAGCCAATAGGGCTCCTGAAAGGAGGAAGCTGCCGAGTTGAAGGGCTAATACCCCAGGGGCCAGGGTCCAATACTGACTATAAAAAAAGTCCAGAATCCAGGAAAAAAGAGCCGATGACATTCCAGCTAGAATAAATAGCCCTGGAGTGTATCGGCGATAGCCTGTGGCTAGAAAAACCACTTCTGCCCCAGCGCCTTGAACCGCCCCCCAAATGAGTGCGGTAATTCCCCAAGGGGTTATGAAGCCTTCAATCCCTGCGGCTAAGGTCTCACCTAAAAAGGCTGCTCCGGGTTTGCGGATAAAAAAGGGAATGATGGTTCCCCCCACAAGCCAAATACCAGCGGTGAGGTAACTCAGGCCCAGAGCCTTGAGGGGTTTGGTAAATGCGGAAAGAAAAGTCCAACCCCACCACAAAGCCCCAATAGCCACAGCCAGAATCACCAGGGTCACGACCTCGTTGATCTTCCATGTTTTAGTTACGGTCATACGACCTCCGAATCCTGTTGTTCCTGCCAGGGAACCCAAGATCTTTATAAATGTATGGGGGTAAGAAAATAGATTTAATTGTCTCCCTTCGCCGGCATTATCCGGATCAGGTTCAACGGGTATAATCTCAGGCTCCCAACGGGAACCACCCCACGACTAAGTGTAAAATATTCTGAATTCGTATTAATTGTCAAGAGAATTACTTCCTGTGACTTTCTCATTTGACCACTGTGAATCATCGGACTTGGGGGCAGTGAGGGGTTACTATATTCAGGAACTATTCCAGAGGGGAAATTATTCCTTTGAGACGGTTTGTTCCATGGAACTTCTCAGGAAATGTATCTCATGGCATCCAGAACCTGCCCTGATGGGGACGAGATTTTGGAGGCCTACCACAAGCCTTTGATAAGTTATCAGGTTCTGAACGAGGCT
>CAZUXL010000117.1:0-1058 GCA_964624355.1 uncultured Spirochaetales bacterium | reverse complement strand
TGCCTGTGTGTTAGGTTTTACCCCCCCCAGGGTTTCCCGAGCAAAAGTTAGTCATTCCTGGATAGGGTCCAGAATCTTGTAGTTTATACTATACTTAGCAAATGATTTTCACTTATCAAATATATTGACAAGTACGATGTAATATTTTATCTTTTTCGTATGGAACATCAAAATATGACTGAAATCGATCGGATACTCAATTCTCAATGGTCGGTTCTGGCGGCAATGCAGTGGTCCAGCACTCCGGATTGGGTGGAACTTTCCTTGACCATGGCCCAAGTGAAGACCCTTTTTGTTGTTGCCCATAAGGATGGCGCCACGGTGAGCAGGGTGGCGGAATACCTCCAGATTGGTCAGCCCAGCGCTAGCCAATTAGTGGAAAAGCTCGTAAAAAAGGGGATGGCTACCCGGACCGAGGACCCGTTAGACCGACGCCGGTCCCTGGTAAATTTGACCGAAGCGGGGTACGACCTCGTTGCCAAGCTTTACCGGGGCGGGGAAGAGGTTTACAGAAAATGGGTGTCCTGGATGTCTGCGGAGGACCGAAAAGCCTTGGAACAGGGATTGGCCGCCCTGCTCCAGGCCACAGGACCTGAAACAGAACAGTCACAAAGTTCGTAAAAAGGAGGATGAAATGGAAACCATGGAATTGGGGCGTACTGGCCTCATGGTACCAAAATTAGGTGTAGGGGTGATGATCTGGGGGGATGCTTCTCAAGTGAAGGGATTCAACCCGGCAAAACAAGCTTACGGTGGAACCGAAAGCGCCGATGAAGAAAAAAAGGCCTTTGATATCAGTCTTCAAGCGGGGGTGAATTTCTTCGACACGGCGGAAATGTACAGTCGGGGTGCCTCTGAAAAACAGTTGCTAAAACCGAGGACTTCCCTGGGATGTTGGAAGGGACTCTTTCTCGGCTAGGGGTAAAAACCGTGGACCTCATGCAGCACCATTTCCCCTTCCCCCGGGTGAATATTTCAAAACTGATGGACCTCATGGCTGATGTTGTGGAAGCGGGTAAGGTAAGGGCTATCGGCGTGAGCAATTATTCCGCCCCTCA
>CAZUXL010000116.1:4631-9897 GCA_964624355.1 uncultured Spirochaetales bacterium | reverse complement strand
ACAGATTGCAGGGGTTCTGGGGAAGGAATTTGTTTTGAGAGCTTAGGGATGGGGGGATGAATACTCAGTCGTCGCGTTCTTCCAGATCCATTTTCCAAACGCTTGGTTTTTATTCTGAGAGAAGAAATTGATACCCTGAAGTCTCCCAGGAGTTACCTGGGATCACCTTACTTATCCTTATATGGTAACCTGCAAAAAATTCTATGGTTGACAGAACCTATTAATATAGTGACATTGAAAGTAATCAGACTTATCAATGATCGTGATTTCACTTCCACCGCGACCCGCTTGATTCCGCCCCTAGGTTATCAAGGAGTCCAAAATTCCATTAAGAAATGTTGATTTACCCCTACGAGCTGAACTTTTCAGTTTGGAACAATTTGAAACTCACGCAAAAAAAATAGCTCAAACCCACACTCTCAGTTTTAAAAAGGGAAAGGAAAGACTTCTTTCTCGCTTGAGAGAGAACGAAGAGATCATCATAAAAGCCCAGGATCTATACTCAGAAGTGGGCAAGGCCAAACGGAAGGTGTCCCCCGCAGGGGAATTATTATCTCATCGAGGAACAAATCAGCCTAGCCGGACGGTACCTCCCCAAGGGATACAGCCGGGAATTACCCCAATTGATCCAGGGCCCCAGGGCTGGATATCCCCGGGTCTACGACCTCGCCATGGAGATGGTTTCCCATGGGGACGGCCATGTGGACCTTAAAGGGTTAACCGCCTTTATTTCCTCCTATCAAAGTATTAAAACTCTCAAAATCGGTGAGCTATGGGCGATTCCCATTATGCTCCGTCTTGCCCTGATTGAAAATCTCCGGAGAGTGTTCTCCCGAATGATGCACTTCCAGGTAGAAAATGACCAGGCGGATTATTGGGCTAACCGTATTCTGGAGATCTCGGACAAGGACACCGACGGACTTGTTCGGGTGATCGCATCCATGGCAAAAATGGATCTGGAACTTTCCAATTCCTTTGTGGCGGAATTTGTCCGCCGCCTCCAAGGACAGGCGACGTCCATGAATCTTCCCATGGTCTGGCTGGAAAAAAAACTTTCAGAACAAGGGAAAACTATGGAGCGGCTGATTCAAGTGACTAGCCGTGAACAAGCCGCAGACCAGGTTTCCATCGCCAACACCATTCAAAGTCTCAGACTCCTGGATACGGCGGATTGGCATGAATTTGTTGAAGACCTCAGCATTGTTGAAAAAATCCTACGTCAAGATCCTTCGGGCGAATATAAGGATATGACTTTTGCAACCCGCGACCGGTACCGCCATGTAATTGAATCCTTGGCACAACGAAGTCAACAAACAGAAGAAGAAACAGCCTTAGGTGTTTTAACCATGGCTCAAAAAACCTCTCTTCATGTGGGGGAATTTCTTCTCGACAAAGGATTCAAGGAACTTTGTCAAACTCTCAAAGTAAGAATGCGGCTAAAAGAACGGAGGCAAACCCAAAAACCCGGGTCGATTTTAGGAATTTTTATCGGTTCCATCCTGTTTCTGTCCCTAGGCCTCACAGGGACTGCACTTTTCTTGTCCAACCCAGGACGATTCGATCCGATTTTTCTGCTGCTTCTTTTACCCTTATTGGTGGTGACAAGTCAGACAGCTCTGGCCTTAATCAATTGGCTGACGACTCTCTTTATATCCCCACAGAAACTTCCCAGCATGGATTATAAGGAAGGGATTCCCCGGGACGCCCATACACTCGTGGCTGTACCCTGCATGCTCACCTCCCCTGTTTCCATTGAAAGCATCTTAGAAAATTTGGAAGTCCGGTACTTGGCCAATGTGGATAATAACCTGGATTTTTGTCTGTTATCCGATTTTACTGACGCTTTGGAAGAACACAAGGACTCTGACAAGGCTTTACTTCTTCAAATTCAGTTGGGAATTGAGGATTTGAATGAAAAATACAGCTCTCAACGTCCGGGAATCTTTTATCTTTTTCACCGCTCACGAAAATGGAACCCCAGCGAGGGGGTTTGGATGGGCTATGAAAGGAAAAGAGGCAAACTTTCTGCTCTCAACGCCCTGCTCCGCCATGGAGGACCCGAGGATTTCAGCCTCATCTTGGGGGATCCTAGTTGCTTACAGGATGTAAAATATGTCATCACCCTAGACGCCGACACCAAATTGCCCAGGAATACTGCCCGAGATCTGGTTCAAATCATCTCCCATCCCCTCTGTCGTCCGGTCTTTAGCAAAACTAAGAACCGGGTTATTTCTGGCTATGGCATCCTCCAACCCCGAGTTGAAGCCAGTTATCCCGGGGACCGTCCCTCCCTCTTTGTTCGACTTTTCGGGGGTGAAACGGGAATTGACCCCTACACCCAATCGGTATCCGATGTGTATCAGGACCTCTTTCACGAGGGGTCATTTATAGGGAAGGGACTCTATGTGGTGGACGCCTTTGAACAATGCTTCAAAAACACTCTTCCAGACAATTTAATTTTAAGCCATGACCTTTTAGAAGGGGCTTATGTCCGAAGTGCCTTGGTCACGGAGGTTCAGCTTTTGGAGGAGTACCCCTCTGGATTTCTCCAGGACGCTACCCGTCGGCATCGATGGATCCGTGGAGACTGGCAGATTCTGGGCTGGCTCTTTCCCAGGGTAAAAGGTCCTCAAAATAGAAAAGTTAAAAACCCCATTTCTTACTTGTCTCGTTGGAAAATCCTGGATAACCTGCGTCGGAGCATGGTTCCTCTGTCCTCATTTTTCCTTTTGATTGCGGGAATTTTTATAGCTCACCCCGCTTGGTTTTGGCCGCTGACGGTCTTGTTTTTTACCGCCCTGCCTTACTTGTTTATTTCGCTCCACGAATTTGCGGGAAAAACCACAAATGTTACGGTCAAATCCCATATTCAAACAAACTTCTATGCCATCTTCCAGAGGATCACTCACCTGGGGTCTACCTTTATTTTTCTTGCCTATGAAGGTTATTATTCTCTCCGCTCAGTACTAAAAACTCTTTGGCGCTTAGGAATTTCTAAACGAAAACGCCTGGAATGGTTGACTTCCAGTGATGCCCACCAAAGGTCTCCCGTGTCGGTCAGGGAGTACTATGAAAAAATGCTTCCTTCCCCCATTTTAGGTTCTACCCTTCTCCTTTTATCGCTTTTTCTTCCCCGGGATCTGGATTTCCCCTTAATGATTTTTTCTAGTCTGTGGATATTGGCGCCCTTCCTGGCTCACGGATTAAGTCGCATGAAGCCCCTTAGGGTACCCCCACTTAGCCCTGAGCGCAAAGATTTTCTCAGGAAATTAGCCCGTCGCACTTGGGGGTTTTTTGAAACCTTTGTCACCGCAGAAGATCACTGGCTCCCTCCCGACAATTACCAAGAAGAGTATATCCAGGCCTTAGCCCATAGAACCTCCCCAACGAATATGGGATTATGCCTACTTTCTAATTTGAGTGCCTATGATTTTGGCTATCTCACCATGGGAAGCCTTCTGGAAAGGACTAAAAAAACTTTAGAGTCCATGAATATCCTGGAAAGGGACCGAGGCCACTTTTACAATTGGTACGACACCCTCACCCTGAAACCCTTATTGCCCTTATACATCTCTTCAGTGGACAGCGGTAACTTAAGCGGACACTTATTGGTCCTCCGAGCTGGACTTTTGGAGTTACTAGGGGCACCCCTGGTGTCTCCCCAGGTTTATCAGGGCATCACTGATACCATGGCCATCCTGGAACAGGAAAATGAAAATTATATTATCCCACTCAAGCCATTAGCAACTGATTTGAAACAGCTAATCCGGGAAATCGGGATCATAAAAGCAAAAGGGTTGGCCCGGAAATCATTCTGGTGGGATCGACTGGAGGTTCAATGCCTAGATGCTCTAAAGGAACAAGCCTTCTGGACCCCTTGGTCTGAACTTCCCGAAGAACCTGAAAATTTTTGGGATCATGATTCTAGTTCACAAGCCCACCGACAAACCCTACTTTTAGCGGAATGGAGGGAGTTGAAAGCAGACCTCACCTTGGCGAAGATCCTTATAAAAGTTCCCGTCATGAGATCCTTGGTTCAAGACATTCTAAGGGATTTGGATGTTACCCATGACCACTACCAACTAATAAAGGTTTGGTTGTCCCAACTGGGAGAATCCCTAGAAGTCGGCCTTATTAGGGGTAGAGAGCGCAGGGAACTTATTCAAACCCTGGTCTTACTCTGCTCGGATATGGCTTCTATGGACTACGATTTTATTTACAATAAAACTACCCACCTCCTTTCCATCGGCTACGATGTGGCCGAACGTCGCACAGATCCCTCTTCCTACGATCTTCTCGCTTCAGAAGCACGATTGGGTAGCTTTGTGGGAATTGCCCAGGGTCAAATGCCCCAAGAGCATTGGTTTATGCTGGGTCGACTGCTTTCTCGCCACGGGAAAAATCCGGTTTTGGTTTCCTGGGGGGGGACAATGTTTGAATACCTCATGCCCCTGTTGGTGATGCCCACGTATGAGGGAACCCTCCTAAATCAGACTTATAAATCTGTGGTAGACAGTCAAATCGCCTACGCAGCCCTGAACCATATTCCCTGGGGAATTTCTGAATCGGGTTACAACAAGTTGGACTCAGGGATGACCTATCAATACAGGGCCTTTGGGGTTCCGGACACGGGGTTCAAACGGGGTCTTTCAGAGGATTTAGTTATCGCCCCCTACGCCTGCGTCATGGCGCTCATGGTGGAACCGGAAAAAGCCTGTGAAAATTTGGAAAATTTAAAAAAATCAGGATTTATGGGAGAATTTGGCTTTTATGAGGCCATTGATTACACCCCCTCCCGACTGGCCCATGATGAGTCTTTTGCGGTGGTAAAATCCTACATGGCTCACCATCAGGGCATGAGTTTATTATCTCTGGGATACCTACTTTTAGACAGACCGATGCAAAGGAGATTCCTGGCAGATCCCATGTTCCGGGCGACCGAACTGCTCCTACAGGAAAAAGTCCCCAAGGAGCTCCCCTTCCTCTATGACATCGAAGTCACAGGAATGCTGAAAAAAATTGAAGAAAGGGAAGCTTTACTAAGAATATTCAAGACTCCACACACCAGCGTTCCTGAAGTTCATCTCTTGTCCAATGGAAAATATAGCGTGATGGTAACCAATTCGGGGGGCGGCTACAGCCGTTGGAAAAACTTGGCTGTGACCCGATGGCATGAGGATGCGGCCTTAGATAACGAAGGAACATTTTTTTACCTTAGGGATGTAAAAACCGGGGATTTTTGGTCTACAGCCCATCAACCCGCCCA
>CAZUXL010000116.1:3340-4621 GCA_964624355.1 uncultured Spirochaetales bacterium | reverse complement strand
AAAAACAAAAAATTATGACGCCATCTTCTCCCGCTCCCGGGCTGAGTTCAAACGATCAGATTTTCAGATTCACACCCATACTCAGATCGCCGTTTCCCCTGAGGATGACATTGAACTAAGAAGGATCCTCATTACCAACCGCTCCCCCTTCAAGCGCATTTTGGAAATCACCAGTTATGCGGAGGTCGTCCTCAATCCCGCCGCTGACGACGAAGCCCATAAAACCTTTCACAACCTTTTCCTCCAGACTGAAATCATCCCCTCCCATCAGGCCATTTTATGCACCCGTCGTCCTAGGACTGACAAAGATAGCTTTCCCCTCCTGCTTCATATGATGATGGTTCATGGGAAGTCCCTGGAGGGGGCCAGTTATGAAACCGACCGGAACCAGTTCCTAGGGCGAGGACAGACAGTACATAGACCGGCTGCCCTGGAACCGGGACATAATCTTAGCCAAAGCCAGGGAGCCGTTCTGGATCCTATTGTCTCCATTCAGTGTCGCATAGAATTGGATAGCGATGAGTCGGCGACCATTGACTATGTCACTGGAATCAGTAAAACCAGGGAAGCTGCCCAAGGCCTTATGGAAAAATATCGAGACCGAAATCTGGCCGATAGAGTCTTTGACCTGGCTTGGACCCAGGGCCAGGTGGAACTTCAACAGATCAACGCCACTGAAACCGATGCCCAGTTATTTGGACGGTTGGCCGGGGCTATTTTGTATTCAAATCCCGCCTGGAGAGCCAGTAAAAATATCTTAAAGATGAATCAAAAAGGTCAGTCCGATCTTTGGGGGTACGGCATATCCGGGGACAATCCCATCGTTCTTTTACGAATTGAGTACCTGGAGAACTTGGAACTTCTCACCCAAATGGTGAAGGCTCAAGCCTTCTGGCGGTTAAAAGGACTCACGGTGGATTTGGTAGTCTGGAATGAAGATCACTCGATCTACCGGGATGGTTTAAATGACCGGATCCAAGGGCTGATTTCCACCAATAACGAAAATCACCACCATCATGGGAGCATTTTCCTGCGACGGTCAGATCAATTGTCCGAAGAAGATAAAATACTATTTCAGTCTGTGGCTCGGGTGATCATTTCTGACAAGGGCGGGAGCTTGGAAGATCAACTGAACTATAAATCAAAACACCTTCCCGTGCCCTTACCCTTGATAACCATGAAAAAACTAAGACCTTTTCACTTGGAGGCCTTTCGCCCATTAACCATGCGCCCTGACCTGATTTACTTTAACGGAGTGGGAGGATTCACCCAAGACGGTCG
>CAZUXL010000116.1:0-3316 GCA_964624355.1 uncultured Spirochaetales bacterium | reverse complement strand
CCCACCCACAGAACTCCAGCCCCTTGGATTAATGTTCTAGCTAATCGCCAATTCGGCACCATTATTTCAGAAAGTGGCAGTTCCTACACTTGGGGAGAAAATGCCCATGAGTTCCGCCTAACCCCGTGGAATAATGATCCGGTCTCCGATCCCAGTGGGGAAGCTTTCTATGTGCGCGATGAGGAGTCGGGTTACTTTTGGTCCCCCACCCCCCTCCCGGCCCCTGGAAAAAACCCCTATGTTACCCGTCACGGTTTTGGATACACCATTTTTGAGCACGAAGAGACAGGTATTGTCACCAGTTTAACCATCTTTGTCTCTCTGGAATACAGCATTAAATTTGCCATTCTCCATGTAAAAAATACATCAGGTCGGAAACGAAAATTATCTGCCACGGCCATGAATGAATTAGTCATGGGCACCAGCAGGGACAAATACCATCGCCATATTTCCACTGAAGTGGACTCCCGTACTGGGGCCCTCTTGGCCTTCAATCCCTACAATAAGGAGTTTTCCGACAGGACTGTTTTTATGGATGTGAATGAAGTAAACCGGACTATCTCCGGTGACCGTTTGGAATTTCTGGGAAGGAATGGAAGTAGAGCCTCCCCAGCTGCCATGAAAAATGAAAATCTTTCCGGTATGACTGGGGCTGGACTAGACCCCTGTGGAGCTCTCCAAGTGAAATGGGAACTGGAAGATCATTCGGAGAAAGAAGTTATTTTCAGCTTCGGTGTGGGACAAACAGTGGCCGATGCCAGGAACATCCTACAGAGATTTCAAGGGTCTGGAGCCATCCACAGGGAACTGGAAGCAGTTTGGGAGTATTGGAAACAAACCCTGGGAGTCGTTCACCTGCAAACCCCAGATAGTTCCTTAAACTTCTTAGCCAACGGTTGGCTCCCCTACCAAGTCCTCAGTTGTCGAATCTGGGGTCGTAGCGGATTCTATCAATCAGGAGGAGCATTCGGTTTTCGGGATCAACTCCAGGATAGCCTGGCTCTACTCTATTCCCATCCAGAAATGGTGAGAGAACAATTGATCACCTTCGCTAGTCATCAGTACCTGGAAGGGGATGTCCAGCACTGGTGGCACCCACCAGGCGGTCGGGGGGTTCGAACCCAATGTTCTGATGACTATCTATGGTTAGCCCTGGTGACTTGCCAGTATGTGGAAGCCACAGAAGATGTGGGGATTCTGGATGTACCCGTTTCCTATCTAAAGGGTCCGAAACTAAAACCCGATGAAGAGTCCTCCTACGGACTTCCCCAAGTCGCCGCCATCAGTGGAACACTTTATGAACACTGTGTGAACGCCGTTCTTCATGGACTCAATTTTGGTACTCATGGTTTGCCTTTAATGGGAAGCGGGGATTGGAATGATGGAATGAATCTCGTGGGGCAAGACGGACGGGGCGAAAGTGTCTGGCTTGGCTTTTTTCTTTACTTCGTCCTGGAATCCATGGCCCAACTAGGTAAAAACAAGGGCGATGATTCTTTCGCCCAAAAGTGCCTCACGGAGGCTGCTACTCTATCTGAGAATTTGGAAAAATCCGGGTGGGATGGACAGTGGTATAAAAGAGCATATTTTGACACCGGGGAAGCCCTGGGTTCCCAGGAAAACCAGGAATGTCAGATTGATTCCTTACCCCAATCCTGGGCAGTGATTTCCAAAGCCGCGAAGCCCCAAAGGGCTCAGGAGGCCATGAATCAAGTCTATAAAAAACTAGTAAATCCTGAAGCTGGCCTTATTCAACTCTTGGACCCTCCGTTCCAAAACTCCCACCCAAATCCCGGTTACATCCAGGGCTACCTGGCGGGGGTCAGGGAAAACGGGGGGCAGTACACCCACGCCGCCGTCTGGGCAGTTATGGCCTTTGCCCTTATGAAGGATAAAAAGCGCGCCTGGGAACTTCTGGATTTAATCAATCCCATTCACCACGGAGATACTCTGGAGAAAAGTCATATCTACAAGGTGGAGTCCTACGTCATGGCGGGAGATGTCTACACCGCCGATGCCCACATAGGTCGTGGAGGATGGTCTTGGTATACGGGCTCCGCCTCCTGGATGTATCAACTCATCGTAAAACACCTTATGGGTCTCCACCTTAAAGGTACCAGATTGGAATTGAACCCCTGTCTTCCCGACGATTGGGGAACCTTTAAAATCCATTACCGATACAGAAAGACCTTTTACCATATCGTCTTTGAAAAGCTGGGAAACTCTGACCAGGTCATGGAAGTGATTTTGGATGGCAGGGTAAACTTCAAAAACGTAATAGACCTAATAGACGATCAAAAAGACCACCAAGTTGTGGTGAGGTTAGGGGGGGATTCATAAGGATTAGCACCCTTTTCCGTCCCTTCCCTTGACAGCCCCCGGTACCGGGGTTAAATTTCCCCAAGGAGCTTCCCATGTCCGGACCTGAAATCATAGGAACTAGCGCTCTCAAACCTGCTATCCCTTACACCATTGAAGACTACCTGTCCTGGGACGACGGCCTTCGCTGGGAACTCATAGACGGGGAGGTTTTTGCCATGAGCCCTGCCCCTCGGCCAAAGCACCAGGAAATTACCGGCGAACTCCATTACCAGTTAAAACATTTTTTAAGAGGGAAAACCTGCAAACCCTTCATTTCCCCCATCGACGTCTTTCTGGAAAATGAAGAAACGGTGGTCCAGCCGGATGTCTTGGTGATCTGTGATCCCACAAAAATTCTAGAAAATGGTATCAAAGGCGCTCCCGACTTTATTGCAGAGGTCCTTTCAGAATCCACTGCAATGAAGGATTTGAATCGGAAAAAATTCCTTTACGAAGCCCATGGGGTAAAAGAATACTGGTTGGTAAGCCAGGATGATGGGACCGTATTAGCTTACCGTCTGGAAGGCACCAGGTTTGGACACGTGCAGGAATACAAACCAGAAGAACCGGTGCAAAGCCAGGTCTTTCCAGGATTTATCTGGGAAGACCACGACTATAGGTAATTCCTACTCCTCATACAAGAAACAAGCCACCTGATGACCAGGTCTTACCTCTTTCAGTTGGGGAATTGTTACAGCGCACCGGGGCATTTTTTTAAAACACCGATCGTAAAAATAGCACCCGTGGCGCTCCACAGTAGGACTGGGAACATCACCCTCCAAGATTATCCTTTTCCGGTTTTTTTCTACCTCGGGATCGGGAATGGGTACCGCAGACAAGAGGGCTTGAGTGTAGGGATGCAGAGGCTCTTTATACAGATCATCGGACCCCGAAAGCTCTACAATCACCCCCAGGTACATCACCGCAATCCGGTCGCAGATGTATTCAATCACCG
>CAZUXL010000115.1:0-9899 GCA_964624355.1 uncultured Spirochaetales bacterium | reverse complement strand
CCCAAGGGGAATGCCCAAAGGCATCCGGAGCTTTTCCTCACTTTTGAACAATCCCAGGAATTGATCCACTGGATTGCTCGAAACCGATCCCGGTACAAAAACCAGGGTTTGGACCTCAGTTTTAGCTGTGAAGGGTATCTTCCATTTCCTTTGGACCGGAAGCTCCGGTCTGAGCCTTACTTCTGCCGGGCAGGAATAAATATTGCCTCGATCCTTTGTGACGGAACCATCACCGGGTGTAACAATAACGGACCCCAGTTTTACCAGGGAAATTTGAAAGATGTGGATTTTCACCAGGTTTGGGAAAATAAATTTCTAGAGTATCGAGACCGTACCTGGATGAAAACAGGGCCCTGTGCAGATTGCAAGCACTGGAAGGACTGCCTGGGTTCTTCTATTCACTTAAAGGATAAAGATTTGGAGGGGCCTGGTTTTTGCTACCTCAAGGATGTGAGTGGTCCAGCGTGAGGGATGCGTAGGGCGCCGCAGGCGGTCCAGGTAGTCCTGGACGGGAGCGAACAGCGGACCCCGAAGCTCCCCGACCCCCGGTTTACCGGGGGGCACGCCCCAACTGCGGTTGAATCCAGAAGCAAATTTGTGATATATATAAGTCTAAACCAGCTCCCGGAGGAACATCATGGCTGTCAAAGGACTACGTAATATTGGAATTATGGCTCACATCGACGCCGGTAAGACCACCACCTCCGAGAGGATTCTGTTTTTCACCGGGAAAACCCACAGGATTGGGGAAGTGGATAACGGAAATGCCACCTTAGACTGGATGGAACAGGAACAGAACCGGGGAATCACCATTACCTCCGCCGCCACCACCTGTTTTTGGAAGGACTACCAGATCAACCTCATCGACACCCCCGGCCATGTGGATTTTACCGCCGAGGTGGAGCGATCTTTGCGGGTTCTCGATGGGGCCATCGGGGTGTTTTGCGCTGTCGGGGGGGTGGAACCCCAGTCGGAAACGGTGTGGCATCAGGCGGACAGGTACCACGTGCCCCGGATCGCTTACGTGAATAAAAATGATAGAATCGGTGCGGATTTTTATGAGGTGATCAAAGAAATTCGGGAAAAATTGGGAGCCAATCCCTTGCCCGTCCAACTTCCCATCGGGAGTGAAAGCGCCTTTGAAGGGGTTATCGACCTTTTGACCATGGAAGAACTCCATTGGAACTCCGGTGATCAGGGTCAGACCTACGAGAAGCTTCCCCTGCGGGAAGATTTGGTACTGCAAGCCCAGGAATGGCGTGAAAAACTCATCGACGCCCTCTCGGCTTTTTCCGATGAGATGACCGAACTCTACCTCAATGGGGAAGAGGTTCCTCTGGAATTGATCAAAAAGACCTTGAGATCCGCTACTTTGGCACAAAAAATTGTGCCGGTGTTCTGTGGGGCTTCCCTGCGAAATATTGGGGTTCAACCCCTTTTGGACGGGGTGATCGATTATCTCCCAGCTCCTCAAGATGTGCCTCCCATGATTGGCCACCATTTGAAAAAAGAAGAGGATGTCCAGGTGATCCACGATCCCAAGGCCAATCTTCTGGCCCTCCTTTTCAAGGTTCAGAATGATCCTCAAGGGGGGATTTTGAACTATGTCCGGGTTTATTCCGGGGTGCTTGAGTCCGGAGCCCAGGTGGCCAATATTGGGAAAAAGAAAAAAGAAAGAATCAACCGTCTTTTAAAAATGCATGCCAATCGGTCGGAGCAGACCGAAAGCCTTCAAGCCGGAGATATTGGAGTGGTGATTGGTTTGAAATTTTCCGGTACCGGGGACACCCTGGGACAGGAGAATTATCCCGTACTTTTGGAATCCATGCATTTCCCAGAGCCCGTGATATCCGTGGCCATTGAGCCCAAGTCCGTGGCGGACCAGGAAAAATTGAACGAGGCTCTGGAGGTTCTTCAGTTGGAAGATCCCACCTTCCGGGTGAGGGACAATAAGGAAACCGGTCAGCTTTTAATCTCCGGCATGGGGGAACTTCACTTGGATGTGTTGGTAACCCGGCTTATTAAAGATTTTAAAGTGGCCGCCCGGGTGGGGAACCCCCAGGTGAGCTATAGGGAAACCATCACTAAAACCATCACCCACACGGAAATCTACGACAAAACCATTGCGAACAAAGAGCAAAAAGCCATCATCACCTTGGAAGTAAAACCCGGGGAACGGGAATCAGGGATCATTTTCAAATCCCGGGTGGTGAAAGCCAAGGTTCCGGAAGAGTATCAGGAGGCGGTACAAAGAGGGGTCCTTTCTGCCATGGGCGCCGGGCCACTGTTAGGATATCCCTTGATCGACCTGGAGGTCACACTCATGGGCGCTGAGGTAGATGAACTAACCGCCACGATCATGGCCTTTGAAGCTGCGGGAGCCTTGGGGGTGGATAAGGCGGTGACCCAAGCCGGCCCGGTTCAACTGGAACCCATTATGAAGGTGGATGTGAGCTCCCCCCATGATTTTGTGGGGGAAGTGATTTCCCATCTGACCATGAAGGGTGGACTCATCCTTTCGTTGGATTCCTTAGCCGCCAGGGAAATTATACATTCGCAAGTTCCCCTTTCAAAAATGTTTGGCTTCACCACAGGGCTCCGATCCATGACCCAGGGGCGGGGTACCTTCAGTATGGAATTCAGCCACTTTGCCCCGTTAAATTAGGGGCACATAGGATGAGTGACAACAGACCCTTGGCGGTGATAGATTCCGGGATTGGAGGATTGGCTTACCTGAGTTGGATCCAGGAGTTTCTCCCTCAGGAAACTCTGGTCTACCTGGCGGATAGGAAAAACTTTCCCTATGGGACGAAAACTCCTGCCCAGGTTCTGGAGGCGGTCAGCGAGGGGGTGGAAAAGCTTCAGCATCATTATCACCCCAAGGCCCTCGTGGTGGCCTGCAATACCGCCTCGGTGGTGGCCTTGCAGGACCTGCGAAGGCGCTTTGACTTTCCCATCGTGGGAGTTGTTCCCGCGGTAAAACCCGGGGCTCAGGCGTCCAAAAATCATATTTTAGGAATTTTAGCCACAGACCGAACCATACAAGATCCCTATATTCAAAATTTAATTCATACCTACGCCCTGGGTCAAAAAGTGGTGGCCTTTGGAGCTTCTGACTTGGTCACCCATGTGGAAGAAGACTATATGAATCCCGATCCCGTGGCCAGAAAAACCCTGTTGGACTCCTGGGCACAAAAATTTCTCAAAGAAAAGGCCGATGTGGTGGTCCTGGGGTGTACCCATTTTCTTCATATCTCCCAAGAACTGCAAACCGCCTTAGGTCCCGATGTGAAAATCGTGGACAGTCGTGATGGGGTGGGAAAACAAACTCGGAAAGTACTTACGGAGAAGGGTCTTTTGGCCCAGGAGAAATCCGGAGCCGATGTTTTTTACATTACCGCTGGGGCTGATCAAAAAAATGAACTGGATCAATGGCAGGAAAAATATGCGGTGTTCGCAAAGCGGTTCCACCTGGAATACCGGGGGGTGTTAGAATGACAGGACAAATTCACTGGGGCGTGAATAATATTTACGCCGTATCCACCGAGGCAGGGATTTTGGAATGCCGGTTCAAGGGGAAAGTCCTCAAGGATGTGGAAGACCATTACAATCCCCTGGCCCCTGGGGATTTGGTAGAGTTGGAAATTGATGATCCTCTGTCCATGCAGGGACTGATCGTTCGCCGCTTACCCCGGAAAAATATCTATTGCCGGTGGAATATTAAAAGGCAGATGCCCCAGGTCTTTGCCGCCAATTTGGATCTTTTAGTGATTCTCCCCACCCCGGCTCATCCGCCCTTTCGCCCTCGATTTTTAGACCGGGCTGTGGTCTTAGCCCAATCCGCGGGCATTCCCACGGCCATTTTCTGCAATAAGTCCGATATGGGAATCGATGAACTCACGGAAGACCGCCTGGCCTGGTTTCAGGAATTGGGTGTGGATGTGTTGACCTGCAGCGCTTCCTCCGGTGAGGGCATCGAGGATGTGAAGGATTATTTAAAGGGGAAATTAGTTGCCTTTGTGGGTCAATCCGGGGTGGGGAAGTCCAGTGTGTTTAACGCCCTGGTTCCCGGAGGCCGGCAACGGGTGGGGGAGCTCTCCGCTAAGCACGATAGGGGGAGCCATACCACCAATTACGCCCTTTTGGTACCCTGGGAAGGTGGCGGGCTCATTGACACCCCCGGAATTCGGGATCTGGAAGTCTTTGGCATGGATCCGGATCAATTGCAGTTTTACTTTCCCGAATTTGATAAATATGGGACCCAATGCAGCTTTCAACCCTGCTCCCATCGCCATGAACCAGGGTGTAAAGTTCTGGAAGCGGTAAAAAAAGGAGAGATCCTGGATGACCGGTGGGAGAGCTATCTGAGGATTCTTGAAGAGCTGGAAGGTAGAAATAACCATGGATGAGATCACCTTCGACACCTTGGAATGGCCTAGAATCCAAAGCCGCACGGCGGATTTCTGCTTCTCCGAGGAAGGTCGCTCGGCTCTGTTGTCCGCTAACTTAGTTTATGATGACATAATTCTGGAAGAACTCCGCAAGCCCATCAGGGATTTTTTGAAAATATTGGAACAAGGAGAGCATCCCTCTCCCGGTCTTCTTCCTGCGGTGGGGGAATTTCTTGAACTGCTGGCTCCCGAAGGGGCGGTGTTAGAAGGCCGTCAGCTCAAGGATTTGGGGAATTTTCTATCGGGGGCGGGGGCTGTGAAAGAATTTTTATCCGCCCGACCGGAACCCTTTGCCCAGGAATGGGCACATGCTTGGCCGGATTTAACCCCTTTAACCCGGGAAATCCATTTTCTTTTAGACTCTGAAGGGAAGGTCAAAGAGGACCATCCCAGTCTGCGGAGTATCCGTCGGTCCATGGACAGTGTTCGGGGAGAAATCGATACTTTAGCCAAGTCCTACCTGAGTGGCGGTGAAAGCCGGGACTGGTGGCAAAATGATAGACCCACTGTCCGGGGTGGCCGGGTGGTTTTGGCCTTAAAAACAAATTTTAAAGGGCGGGTTAAAGGGATTATTCATGAGGCTTCCGGCTCCGGCGCCACGGTTTTTATGGAACCCATGGATCTCATGGACCGGAATAACCGGTATATGGAAGCCCAGGAAGAGTACCAAAGGGAAATTTTCCGCCTTTTAAAGGAGCTTTCGGGGAAAGTTCATGAAAAACTCCCCGAATTGTTAATTCTTCACCCTGCTTTCCTTCAATGGGATGGACTATGGGCAAGAGCCGCCGTCGGGGCTTCTTGGAAAGGCGCTCTCATCCCCGTATCCCGTGACCGAAGTGGGGATTTGCGGGATGCTAGGCACCCTCTCTTGGGGGAAAAGGCTGTTCCCATTCACTTGGATTGGGAAGACTCCACCAGAACTCTGCTGATTTCCGGACCTAATACCGGGGGGAAAACAGTCACCTTAAAAACCGCTGGTCTTTTTGTCCTGATGAATCAGTGGGGACTCCCTCTTCCTTGTTCAGAAATCAGTACATTACCCCTCTACGACAGCGTTTGGACCGATATCGGGGACAGGCAAAATATCGACGCCGCCCTCTCCACCTATTCCAGCCATCTCAAACGCATCGGAGATATTTTTCACCATGCTACAGATTCTAGCTTAGTCCTTTTAGATGAACTGGGAACCGGTACCGATCCCCGGGAAGGAGGGGTGCTCGGCCAAGCCTTCTTGGAGGAATTTCTTAAGAAAAACATTCAAGTCTTGGTCACCACCCATCACAGCGGTCTTAAAAATTTAGCTTATTCTACTCCGGGGATGAAAAATGCCTCGGTGGAATTTGACCAGAATTTGGGGCGACCGACCTATCGCATCCTCCCCGGGATCCCCGGATCTTCCCACGCCCTGGAGATAGCCCAGGGTGTGGGGGTTTCCCAACAGCTGGTGGACCGGGCTCGAAGTTTACTCAAAGCAGAAGAAGGGGAGGCGGGGGAACTTTTAAAACGCCTGCGGGAAGATCAAAAAGCCCTGGAAACCCGCTTTGCCCTGATAACTGCTAAAGAGCAGGAAGTAAATGAAGCCCGTAGGGCTGCCGATCTCCTGCGCCTCCGATTAAAACAAAAGGAAGTGGAACTGAGGACCCTGGGATTGGGGGAAATGAACCACTTTTTGAAGGACAGCCGGTCTGTATTTGAAAACCTGGTGAAACAGATCCGGGAAGGAAAACTGACCCCCGAGGGAATTAAAGAAGCCCGGGAGTTTTTCCTGGATACGGAGGGGAAAATTCTCTCCCAAAAAGCTCAACTGGATGCGGATCAAAGGGAATTGGATAAGAGTGAAGGTCTGGGGATCGATACTCCCTTGGAACCTGGAGACGAGGTGATGTACGAGGGAAACCGCGGGATCGTTCTTCATTCTGCAGGGAAAGAAAAGTACGTCATCTCCGTGGGAATTTTAAAAATTACCCTCCCGGCTTCCAAACTTCAAAGGGCAGAAGGAAAGCGGCCAAAAAAGGTCGAAATACAAACTTCCGATGTGGACGCCTCCGGCACCCCTGCATTTTCCTTAGATCTGAGGGGTATGAGGGAAAAAGAGGCCATGGAAGCTTTGGAAAGACAAATTGACTTGGCTATAATAAAAGGACTGGGTGAATTTTCCATTATTCACGGTCTGGGCGAAGGAATTTTATCCCGGGCGGTTCAAAACTACCTGCGTAGCAGAAAAGAGGTGGGAAAGTTCTTTTTCTCCCACCCGGAGGAGGGGGGATTTGGGAAAACTATCGTTCAACTGGGTTAGAATCCTCCTTTTTCTGGCCGTATTCCTTGGGTTTTCAGGTTGTACAGACACTAAAGTAATAGTGCGGTTCAACAACGCCACATCCGGGACTCTGAGCGGCGAGTACACCGTTTCCTGGGAGGTTCTCGGTTTGGAGAATGGGAATTCAGGATTCAAAGCTCCTCTGCCCACTACCCAGGCGGGGTGGGGGGCCGTAACAGGAACCGTGAACACCCTGGTTCTGGAAAATTTCACCTCAGAAGAGAGTCCTGATGGACTGTATTGCCGGGTGAGTCTGCGTTTTCCTAATTTACGGGCTTTGGAAGGTTTATTTGTATCCCTGGGGCATAAACTAACGGTTCTGGAAAACTCCGGGGTTTACACCTGGGCCTTTACCCACCAAGCAGTGGATGTGACCCCTTGGCCCGAGGATTTAAAAACTCTTGTTTTGGGGCGATTCGGGGATAAAACCATCCAGTTTGAAGTCTTTCCCTTTCGGGAAATCCGGTCCACCAGCGATGGTGTCATCACTCAAGACCGAAAATCCATAATTTATATAAAAACTCTTAGGACCTACCTGGCTCAAAGTAATCAAGAATGGCGATTGATATGGTAAATCCCCATGATTGAACATCCTAAAGCCGTGGAAATGGATAGAAAATTTCAAGAAATCTATGCAGAAGTCGACCAGGAACTGGAACGCCGGCATGGAAAACTATTTTCCTTGCATCCAACCCGTCCACGTCATAACACCACATCCAATCCCCAAATGGACGGACTTTTTAACCTCGGATCCAGCTTCAGTCCCGGATATGGCTCCGAACACGGGCGAGGCTATGTGATTGATTTAAAGATATGCACCTTGGAGACCATACCAGATGAGGTCCGATCGATAATTTGGGAAGAGACCTTGGGGATGATTCAAGAAAAAATGGATTTAGTATTTCCAGAGCGTAATTTCGTTATAAAAAGAGATGGAAATGTTTTTAAAATTCTCGGGGATTTTTCCCTGGGAGAAATTTAAGACTCATTTAGAATCTTTCTGTCTTTTATCCCGCTTGCAATACTTTCCACGGTGCTTTAGACTGAGACAAACCCCAGTAGAAAGGTAGGGAAATTCATGGATGTTCAACTAAAAGAGCTTATCGAGAAAATAAAGGTCGACGGTGTACAGACTGCCGAAGTAGAAGCTCAGAAAATCATTAAAGCTGCCCAAGATAAAGCCCAAGCACTGCTCAAAGAAGCCCAAGAGAAGTCTCTGACTCTTCAAAAGAATGGAGAAGCAGAAATTCAGCGCTTGGAAAAAGCCAGTCGTGATGCCTTAAAACAGGCAGGAAGAGATCTTCTTCTCTCCTTGGAAAAAAGAATTACTAGTCTTTTCAAAAGCGTTCTCGAAGGGACCACTGCTGAAGCCTTAACCCCCCAAGCGGTGGAAAAACTCATCACAACCATTGCGTCCAACTGGAAAGTCGATGGTCCTGTGGAAATCCAGCTTCCCTCCAAAGATATGAGAGAATTGGAAAGTTCTCTTCGTACCAAACTATCAAAAACATTGAAAGACGGGGTGGAAATAATTCCCAATCCCAAACTCTCTAAAGGCTTCAGGATTGGAAGTAAGGAAGGGGCTGCCTATTTCAGCTTCACTGCCGAAGAACTGGCAGATATCCTCGCCGTATCCCTGAACACCGGGCTGGCGGAGGTTCTCAAAGAAGCCTCCAAGGAGTAACCGAGTGAGTCAGTATTATTACGCGGTCGCCAGCCTTCCTTATTTAAAATCCGGCGAAAAGTCCCCTATAACCTGGGATCGATTTTATGAAATTGTCAGATCCTCACTTTCGGAGAAAGATCTGGAAATTTTTGAAAAGGCACGTTTGGGGATTCCCACGCAAACTGATGAACCCTTTTTAAAAAATTGGTTTGACTGGGAAAAAGAACTTAAAAAAGAGCTGGCCCGACTTCGATTGCAAAAAGCTGGATTTGATAATCCCAATCCGCTACCCGAAACCCTGGGAGTTTTTTCTGTTTCCGAAGTGGCTAAATCGTTGTTTTTAAAAGACAACCCCTTAGAGGCGGAATATCTTTTGGATGGGATCCGTTGGGCTTTTCTCGAGGACTTGCTCTTAGGTCACTATTTTGACTTGGAAACAGTACTCGCCTATTCCTTAAAACTTCAAATTCTTCAAAGACAGGAACTATTTGAGAAAACTCTGGGACAGGAAAATTACCAAAATACTTATAAGACAATTGTACAGAATCTAGAAATCAACCGGGAGAGCGTATGAAAAACACAGGAAAAGTCATAGGGGTCAACGGTAACATGGTAACGGTGGAATTCGCCGGGGATGTGACCATGAACGAAGTGGCTTATGTCGTCTCCGGCGACAAAAAACTAAAATCCGAAGTTATCCGGGTTAAGGGAAACACTGCTGAAATGCAGGTGTTTGAACTCACCAAGGGGGTGGGGGTTGGAGACCTGGTAGAATTTACTGAGGAACTCCTAGCAGTTGAATTAGGACCCGGTCTTCTGGGTCAGATTTATGACGGACTTCAAAATCCTCTCCCTGAATTGGCAGAAAAGTGTGGTTTTTTCCTAGACAGGGGTGTTTATCTTTCAGCCTTGAACCGGAAAACCAAGTGGGATTTTAAACCCCAGGTTAAAGTAGGGGACAAAGTTACCGGCGGCGATACCCTGGGTACGGTAAAGGAAGGGATTTTCGACCATAGAATCATGGTGCCCTTCCAGCTCACCAGCACCTATACAGTGAAGAAAGTAACAGCTCCCGGAGCTTATGCTGTGGAAGATGAAATGGCCACAGTTTTGGATGATAAGGGCAATGAACATAAACTCACCATGAAGTTCACCTGGCCGGTAAAACGGGCGATCAAGGCCTACGCCGAGCGCCTAAAACCTGTGGATACCCTGATCACACAGGTGAGAATCATTGATACCTTTATACCCGTAGCCCGGGGAGGAACTTTTTGTGTTCCCGGTCCCTTCGGAGCCGGAAAGACCGTTCTCCAGCAGGTCACCTCACGAAATGCGGATGTAGATGTGGTGATTGTGGCCGCTTGCGGTGAGCGGGCGGGTGAAGTGGTGGAAACCCTCAAGGAATTTCCCGAACTCATCGATCCCCGGACCGGCAGAACCCTCATGGAAAGAACCATTATTATTT
>CAZUXL010000114.1:0-9997 GCA_964624355.1 uncultured Spirochaetales bacterium | reverse complement strand
AGCCGTTTTTTGCTTGACCTGAAGTGACTTTTTCGTGGAGGAAGGTCCAGGCTGCCTCGTAGAGTTCGATCCACTCTGGGTGTTCGGGTAAAATAGGCCAGGGAAGTCGAGCCTTAATTTCTGCAGGAAGGGGTGGGGTAGGCCTTGGCCAACGGGAGGTGTCTACTTGTGCCTTTAACCCTAGTGCTTCATGGGAAACTGTCAAAGGATTCTCAGGATTTATATTCCCTTCAAATGTAAGTAGGAGGACCGAGGTAAGGTTGGACTCCCTTTGTTCCGGTTTGTTTCGGTTGTGGAAGTTGATCACATCGGTGACTTTGACTTGGGGATCCAGATTCCAACCATCGGGGCCGGATTCTAGAGCGAGACCCAAGGATCCTTCCAGAATCACCCTCACGTACACCTGGTTATCCCTGGTTTCAAAAAGCTGGGCATTCCTGATGACCAGGGGACTCCCCTGCGGTTCCGTCCAAATACTTCCGGGTGGAGCCGAGGTAGGAAGGATCTGGGAGATGCTCGAGTCTTGGCTTTGACACCCCATGAACAAAAGACTCCACAAAAGTACCTGTTTTCCATTTAAATGTTTCCCCATTTCCTTTTCATCCTTTTTGAAAGCGCTTTCAGTTTGTATTTCACCATGGAATACGGGTTTCGTCAAGAGTGAAAGGGCTTTCAGTAAATGCTAGCTGGTCTTAGTACAGGAGTCCAGAGGGGGAGCGGAAGTTTCCAGGGTTCTCCATGAAGGGCTTTTGCCATCAACTCAGCGCCATACCTGCCTATCTCCCGTGTTCGCGGATCGAGGGTTGCCAGACCAGCGGAGAGGGTAACCGACCATCCATCGTAGCCGATGAAGGGCAGATTTTCCTTCCAGGCAGGTTGAATTTTCCGCCCCTGCCAGGCACCCATGGCCATTTCGTCACAATAAAAAAACAGCCCATCCGGAGATAAAGATGGGGATTCCCATGGCAGCCGGTTTAGTGCTTCACGACCGGCTTTCAAAAACCCTGCTGAGGAACCATCCACTTCCAGGCATAGGACTTGTGCGGTAATACCTCGTTTATTCCAGGCTTCATGGAAGCCCCTCCATCGGGGAGCTTGGGGACCTGAATCCAAGTCTTGGGTTCCCACGTACCAGGGTTTTCGGACCCCTTGATCTGCCAAATAATTGGCGGCAGCCCGTCCTCCCTCTTCCCCGTCTGCCACAAGACAGGGCTCCCCCGGCTGATTGTAATCAAAGAGAAGATAGGGCAGCCCGATCTGGCGATAGGTTTCCAATTCCCCTTCCGCTAAAGCCCTCCCGAAGACCAGTACTCCGACTCGGCCACTGCCTAAAGCCTTTATCCAGGCAGGATTATCCGGGGATTCATCCCTTAACATAAGGTGGATTTTCTGACCAGCGAGGCCTTCCCTAACTCCTTCCAGAAGGGTGGTAAAAAAAGGGGTCAGGTACCGGGGCAGCGTTAAAGCGACCAGGGGCCAAGATTTGTCACCCCGGGCTAGATTGACGGCCTGGGCGTCGGGTAAATATCGGTGTTCCGCCAGTACCGCCTCCACCTTCGCGAGGTTTTCAGGCCGGACCTTTTGTGTTCCATTGAGAATACGGCTGGCGGTAGCTTGACTGACCCCTGCTTTTAGGGCGAGTTCCTTCAATGAGAGATCCATGGGTCCATTGTAACCAAGACCCCAGGAATCGGGAATCCCCTAACTAGGATCGATTGCAGGCAATATCACCTATCTTACAACGGGGAAGCATCCTCCATGACTGCTTTTATCCAGGGATCCATAAGCAGGGCAGGAACACTGAGGTCGGGGATCAGGGGGACAGTTTGAAGGACCACGTGGGGTAGGGTCCTGTCGATCTGGTTTATGGTACCATCGCCGTTGTAGGTCAGACTGGTTTCAATCTGGATGGTGATCCCGCTCTCAGGGAGGCTGAAGGGCAGGGGGGGGGCCATGGCCACCGACGTTCCTCCCCCACCGGTTCTTTGACCGTAAACCTGGGCAAAACCTGAAACTTTGCATACCTGGGCAAATATTTCCGTGGCGGAGTAACTGACTTCGTTGACCAACAGGGAAACTCGCCTGGGCTTCAATCCCAGGGGAAGGGGGGTCATCTCAAAAGTGCCTTCCCAAAGGTTCAAATCCCCGTTTCGTCCTATTTTCTCATTGGTTTTCAAGGGCCCTTGAATCCCTTTAAAGTCGGGATTCTCGATAACCAGTTGATTAAAAATCCGGCCGTAAGATTCAACCCGGTCGGTAACGAGATACTGTATCTTATATTCCAGGTTTTTAACGATTAGAGGTCTAACCAGCCCCTCGAGCCAGAACCGTGGATCCCCCCCTCCGTTGTTCCGGACATCGATGATCAAATGTTCCGTGGGGGTCCGTGGATCCTTTAAAAAGTCATGGATTTCCTGGATCGAACGGTTCAGGGTATCGCCTCCCCCAAAGCTGAAAATTTTGATGTAGGCTGTCTTTTCGTCCAGGATCCGGGAGGTAATATTCTGGGTGTCCTTAGGATACATGAGGGCTCCGCCCTTGATACCTTGGACTTTGGGAATGAGTACGGAGACTTCCTGGGGGCCATCACCAAGAAGAACCGTGGTCTTCCAGCCCCGAATCCCCTTACCAGGATCGAGGAGGAAGGGATCCATATCGGGCCTGGGGCGAAGAAGTTTTGCACTGGGGTCCCAGAGGAGGTGAGATTCCAAGGAGGATTTGTTTATCCAATCCTGGATACGGAAACCTTCGATCTTACTTATCCGTGTTCCCTGGGGAATGAAAACCTTTTCTGTACCAGGTTTATCCCCGGACCATAGGACTGAATCAAAGGCCTGGGAGAAGACCCAGTTATCGCCTTTTAGTTCCACCGAGAACTGGGAATGGGCTAATCGATAACCTTTACCCACCAGATCAGACCAGTAGACCATCCGGGAGTATTCTCTGGCCGTGAGCCCCAGATGAGCATCGAGATTTTGATGACTGTTCACCCCCCCGGGGGTGGTCACAAAACTGTGGCCGGTCTGGGATGCCCAGGTGACGACTTTTCCCACCAAAACTGCGAATTCCTTATTGTCCTTACAGCTTCGGGCATCCGAAGCCCAGGTATCTTCCTCGGAAATAATGTCTGGTAAGCCCAGGCTCTGGGCGTATCCATGGACCAGGGGGTCCATTTCCCGAAGATTTTTGAAAAGAGCCCGGAGGTCTGTTTCCCGCTGGTCAGCACTCAACTCTGGAGCACTAACCTGGGGAACGATCCGGTTCATATGGACTGACAGACAACTTGTAAAGACTAAACTGAGAAGCAGCAGATGTTTCATAATTTCTCCCAAGGTTTTACTATTCAAGCATTTTTAATAAGTTTATACAGAAAGGGCGCAGGACAAATCTACATCTCTCCTCGACAAATCTCCAGATTTTTATAGTTTTTTGGTAAAATATTTTTTCTTGGAATTCTGAATAAATTTCCCCTAGAATATTTTCATGAACTACTACCAGAAAGCTGCTAAGGTAAGTCAGAGCCCCACGACCCCGGGGAAACTCACCCAGAGCAAAGTTTTTGACATCGCCGATTTATTCACAGGCCCCCTGCGGCCTGAATCAGTCCCCGATCAGGATCAGGGGCTGGATGAAAAACTGCGGAAGGCCTACTTTTGGATCGTCAACCGGGCCATGATCAGTCCCTTTTATGACATCGAGTACAACACCGTCCTTCCCCAGGAAATCCGATTCGGCACCGGCACCCGTCTTTCTCTCCCCACAGGGCAAAGCTATTCCAGCTTCGTTCTACTCCCACTTTTGACTTTAATGGTCAAGGGGAAATGCCTGTTTGTCGGGGGCCCGGGCCGGGGAAAAACCGCCAGCGCCGTGCTCATGGGTTTGTTGTCTGGCTACTCCCTCAAGGATATCCGCCGGGGCATCCAGCACGGCCAGCCCCAGATGACGGTGTCAGACCTACTGGGCAATCCCATCCCTTCGGATCTGATGAAGAGCGAGGACTTTGAATCCATCCGGATCGCCTGGCGGAAATGGCTGGGGATGAGGGTGAAAATCATCGACGAGTACAACCGAATTCCCACCCGGACCCAGAGCGCCCTACTCACGGTCATGGCGGACAATTACGCGGAGCTTTTGGACCAGGTCTACGAATGTCCCGAATCCGCATGGTTCCTGACGGCTAACGACGACGCAGGAGGAGGGACATACCAGGTCATTGAAGCCCTGCGGGACCGGATCGATGTGACGGTCCACGCCCCTCATTTTAATACCCGGTTTATCGGCGACCTGCTGGAACGGATCGAGAGCGATTACCATCCCGAAAAAGCCGTACCTTCAGAAATTATCTTTAATGCCGACGAGCTGGACCGGATTTTCGAAGCCGTGAGGGCTCAGCCCCTGCCCGTGGCCATCCGAAAACGCCTGGAGTACTTTGCGGCCCAATTTGAGTTCTTGGAGAGCGCGGGGGACCGGGTGGAATACAAGACCAAGGACCACATTAAGCTCTCCGGGGAGGATTTCGGTATCTGGACGGAAAAGGAAACCGGCAAGGACAAGGTCAAGGATTTGGGGTACCAAACCCAAAATGGGCTGAGCGTCCGCAGTCTTTTCACGTGTTTTAATTACATGAAGGCACTCTCGTACTTCCGGGGTGCAGCGGAGGTGGAATTGGAAGATGTCCGGCAGGTTCTCCCCTTTGTCCTCCACGATAAATTGGTACTCTACAAGGAAGCCGCAGCCTTCGCTCAAGACAGCTACCAGGTTTTTCGGGTAGACCGGGTGAGCTGGATCCGCCGTCTCTTCGATGACAGCTGCAAGCAGTATGAAAGCGCTGGTCTGGAGGGGACCGACCCCAGTTCTGACCTGGCTGAGGAATTCCAAAAGGGATTGGAGGGCCTCAGTCCGGCGGATACCCGGTCCCGGATCGCCCAAATCGAAGTTCGGTTGGCGCAAATCGCCGGGGGAAAGAAGGTTTACGGACCGGTATTTGACGAAATTCTTCATCTAAAGTACCTCCATCAGCGGTACACCAACTACCTGGCTTGGGCAGAAGTCCAACCATGAATCCCCCCGGCCTAGAACTCGCCAAGTTTGTACATGACCACCGACGGGAGATAAATTCCCTCGTCCGAAGTCGGTCTTATCCGGGGTTTGCCCAGAATTTGGCGGTGGAAACCGGCTTGGAGTGGATGGATGGTATTTTCCATTCGTCAGGTACCCTGGACTTGTATCCCCTGGAGTTGAGTCTGGACCTGGCTGTCCATGGACTTTTAAGAGAGGATACCAATTTTCTGGCCCCGGTGATGCAATGGATTCCCCTCTTCCCGGAAGCCTTGAAAGCGGGAGGCCAGGGGTTGCTGATCGACTGGGTCCACCTGCTTCTGCGCCTGCGGCTCCATCCCGAGGTCATGGAAAAACTTGGGAGGTGGCTGCCCCAAATACCGGGTAAGAGTTTAGATCCTCCGGGTGTCCGGCAACTTTTGGCTGCCGGTGTCTGGCTCTCAGGTCTTGCTCCCTGGCGCAGCTGCGGCGTAGGGGCTTTGGCAGCCCTACCGAAGGATGTTTCATTGGCCCTTCAAAACCTGGCTGTAGGGGGACAGACCTCGGATTTCTGGTCAAGATTGATGGTTATTCCTCTGGGGGATGCGTCCTGGTCTCGGGTGATCGGCGGTGTCCAGGGATTTTCTGGGGAATGGAGACAGCCGCCCCAGTTGACCGCTCGGGGTGACCGGCTCTTTGTCCGGGACTCCGGCCGCACCTGGGAGATCGTTTCTGATTATTTCGGGAGCCAATTCACTCCCCTGAGCGATGATCCTCAAATAATTGGTACCCCAGTGGAGCAGCCGGTGAGTGAAGGGTGGAACTACCATGAGGGCCAGCTACAGAGTCCCCGGGGCCGAATTTATCCCTTTCCCTTCGGTCCGCCGCCACCACTCCTGGGGCTTGAGTTGCCCTCTGGATTGGCAGCCTTGGTCAGTTCCCAATTTTTCTCGGTTCTGCTGCTGTACCGGGGATGCCCATGACAGTAGAAAATGTTCAGCTTCAGGAACTCTGGAGTCAGGACTGGTCCCGGGCATTGAAACTCTGGAGTTCCTATCTCCGGCTTCGGGAACCGGCTTTTCTCTGGACATCGGAGGAGGAGAAAAAACAGGGGCTGACTGGGAGCTTTGCCATGATCCGCTTTTTGGATACCCAAGTGGTGGTCAGCCTCCGGCAGGTTAAGCAGCACCACCTGGAGGGCTTTGGTCTGTGCATTCTGGCCCACGAAATCGGCCACCACATCTATGCTCCGGGGGATCTGACCGAACACGGACGCATGCTCTCCCGTATGGCCAGGATGCTCCCCAGGTTCGATAGCCGGGCACCGGAGATCGCCAACCTTTACACCGATCTGATGATCAATCACCGTCTTAAGGTTCACCACGACCTGCCCTTGGAAAAGATTTACGAAAAATTTGCCCAGGACATGTCCGGATCGCGGCTCTACCTTTGGTATTTACGGATTTATGAAATTATTTGGAATTTACCCCTATCGACTTTAGCTAAAGGGGATCTGGCCATGGAGGAGGAGGGGGACGCCATCCTCGCTAGTCGGATCATCCGGCGGTTTTCCGACCATCGGGTGGAGGCTGCCGGACGGTTCGCCGCTCTGGCCCTCGCCCGGCTGGAGGCCGACGCCCAGTCCCAGGCTGGCCGGAGTGTTCCCTGGATGGATACCTTGGGTGCCGCTGAAGGTTCGGAAATTCCCGAGGGCTTAATTCAAGACCAAGCGGATCCCCAGGACAGCATTCACCCGTCCTTGGATCCGCTTTTAAACGATTTAGCTCCAGGGGACATTCCCCAGGATTCCACCGAGACAGAATCGCCAGCCCGAGGCCAAAACCGGTCTCCCGATGAATTTGTAAAGCTCCTACGGGTCATGGGAATGAAAATCACGGAAGAAGATGCGGCCATGAAGTATTATAAAGAAATGGCTGCGCCCCTGGTGATACCCTTTCCCAAGCGCTCTCGGCCGCCCTCCATGGAACTCCATCCTGAAGGCTTGGACGTCTGGGATGTCGGCCAGCCTTTGGAAAAAATAGACTGGTTGGAAACCTTGCTCCGGGGGCCGGTGGTGATCCCGGGGATTACGGCGGTGGAAAGGATGGAAGGTGAGAGTCCAGGGTCGGAAAAGACCGCTAAACCGTTGAACTTGGATATTTACATCGATAGTTCCGGGTCTATTCCGGATCCTAGGAAGTCTTTCAGCCCACTTTGTCTGGCTGGTGCGGTTATGGCTTTGTCCGCTTTGAGGGCGGGTGCGCGGGTCCGGGCTGTGCTTTGGAGCGGTCCCGGCGAAGTCCTGAGTACCCCCGGATTCACCCGGGATGTGAAAGAGGTTTTTAAAATCCTTACGGGGTATTTCGGAGGCAGTACGGCCTTTCCTCTGAACAATCTGGTGGAATTTTATAACAATCCTCAGGGGGGCGATCGTCTGGATCCGGGGGAAAAGACCCATATATTGGTGATTAGCGATGAGGGTGTGGATACCATGCTGGAAGTGTCGACCACCAGACCTGAACCTGGGAAAGCCCTGGCGCAGGCGTTGAAAAAGGCGGGGGGAGGAGGCAGTTTGGTGCTGAATATCGGGGGAAATGGATGGCTCCAGGGACCGATTCCCCAGGCTTTGGGGACCTTGGGTTGGGTTTTTTACCGAGTCCAGAGCTGGGAGGAAATGGTGGGATTTTCCCGGGACTTCAGCCGCCGCACCTGGGGGAAGGACATATGAAAAAAATCCATTGGGAGGATCTGGATTTTCATCTGCGGCGGATCTCTCCTCCTTGGTCGGAGCCCCAGTATCCCGGTTGGATTAGCCTGCTGAACGAGGTGAGCCTGCACCAAACCGGACAATTTCCCAAAACAGACCTGGTTTCCTTAGCTCCCCGGATTACCTCGTCCCAGGAATCCCAACTGCTTCGGATCTGCCTGTGGCTCCTGACCCACGGAGCGTTTTACCAAAATCCCGAGTGGTCGGCGGGCATAATAAAAATTCTCAATTCAGTGAAGGAATTGGCTTCCCAGGTTTCTCCGTCTCTTTTTTTGAAGGACCCAGAAAGGCGGGAGGAAATCATCCGCTTGGTTCTGTCAGCGATGAATCTCCCTATAGAAGGGGAGACCGAGGGAGAGAGTCAACGGAGGCGAGAGAGTCTGGATTCCTTAGCCAGGGCTAGAATATTGCAGGAAACCAGGGCATCCCAGCAGCGGGTCCAGGCTATCAGGGAGGCCCTTGCTCGAAAAGAGGCTGAGGAAGCCGCTAGTAAATACACCAGGGAGTAGCAGTGCATACAGACATACCATGGACCGAGTATTCCAGCCGCATTCCCCTTTGGGACGAGTCTTTCCGGGAGTCCCTGGAGCTGCTTTGCGGAGGAGGAGCCCCCCGTTGGACCGCTTTTTGCGGGGACCGCCGGACCCAAGAAGAGGAGAATATCATCAACCACTTTGCCGGGAGCCTGAGAAAAGCCTGGGGTACTGGGGAGGCTGGGGGGGCGGAATTCCTTTTGCCCTGGGTGGAGGCCAGGATTCAGGATACCCTGTGGTTCCGGAAAAACCTGAGCTTAAGGGATCTCAGGGATTGGGCAACTCTGCCCAGCATGACCAGAAGCGACCTGGCTGTTGCGCTGGACCAGATCATTCCTGAGTCGGCAGATTTGACCGGACTGGTGATCAATCCCACATCCGGGACCAACGGGCAGGCTATCCTCTGTCCCAATCACCCCCGGGCAGTGGGGTGTTACGACGCCTTTTTAGAGTTCATTCTGGAGTTATGGGGTATCGATTGGGATCTGGCTCCGGGGAGAACTGCTGCGGTCCAAGTATGCTATCAGGCTGATACTTTAACTTATGCCACCGTTCACGCTCGCCACCAGGGAGCCGGTTTCGCCAAGGTTAACTTCCATCCCGCCCGGTGGCCCACTCCTGAAGCTCAGGTGTGGTTTGACCGGGTGAATCCCCAGATTTTGACCGGTGACCCCTGGAGTTTTTTTCACATGAAAAAACTGGGGCTTAAGACCTCTCCCAAGGCCCTGATTTCCACCAGTTTGAAATTGACCCAAAACCAACGTCTGGATTGGGAGAACTATTTCGCCTGTCCTGTCATCGACCTGTTTTCCCTCAATGAAACCGGACCCCTAGGGGTGAGCTTACCCGGAGAGCCTGAGGTTTTCAGGCAGATGGCTCCGGACGTTTTTTTGGAGTCCGATCCCGCCACGGGAGAACTATTGGTTACGGGGGGCCGGAATCCCTACCTGCCTCTGTTTCGCTACCGCACCGGGGACCGGGTGGAGATGACCAGCGGCAGCCTTCCCGGATTCGTGGGCGTATCTTCCCGGGAAATGGTAGTATGGGAAAAGGCCGATGGCAGTCCCGCCCAGCCACTGGATATTGCCCGCATCCTGCGCTGTTACCCCGAAGTTCTGTCCCACAAGTTTCAGCCTCAGGATCGGTACAATTTAGTCCTTACCCTGAAGGCCCCTCAGATCCGACCGGAGGCAGTACAGGAAATAGGCGACCGGCTGGCCAGCTTCTGGGAAGGGCATCTGGAAGCCGGCCAGGCAGGACGTCATGGTAGTTATCCCATTCCCTCCGGACAGGTCCGGGTCAGGGTCATAAAGGAATGAGTCATTGAATTTTTTCAGCGTGGAATTTTTTATTTTTGATATCGGGGGCTGGAAACCCAGCCTGATGGAAATCCTAGGTGTGGTTTCGGGACTTTTAACGGTCTATCTAACCTCCCGGGAGCGCTTGTCCAGCTGGCCTTGGGGTATGGCTAACGGATTTTTTTTTGCTGTGGTCCTTTTCCAGGTCCAGCTTTACTGGGATACGGCCCTGAATGTGTTCTACTTGGTGGCGAGCGCAGCAGGTTGGTGGTTGTGGCTCCATCCGGCAAAGCAAGACCCCACCCAAGACAGCCGAGGCCGGGGCCGTCTGGGCATCAGCCGGGTTACCACCACCCAGCGAT
>CAZUXL010000113.1:0-10176 GCA_964624355.1 uncultured Spirochaetales bacterium | reverse complement strand
CAGGACCATATTGCGGAAAAAGCCACCAGCCGGGCACTTTATAAAGGTGCCGTGAGGGACCGGGCGCGATCGGTGTTTCAAGGTCTGATCATCGTGGAAGAAAACGCCGCGGGAACCGATGCCTACCTCTCCAATAAAAATCTTCTTATGAACGATGGAGCCCGGGCAGACAGTCTCCCACAGCTGAAAATAGATAATAACGACGTGAAGTGTTCCCACGGTTCCACCACGGGCAAAGTGGATGAGGAAGAGGTCTATTACCTTCAATCCCGAGGATTTTCAAAACAAGAAGCCAAACTTTTAATCGCCCAGGGACTTTTTGCCGAACTAGTTGCCGCGGCTCCGGAAGTCTTGAAAGAGGAGCTGGAGCATTTGGTGGCCGAGGCGGTGGTATGAGTGTCCCCAGTACTCCCCTGATGACCCCAACCTTGGAAGCCTTCAACCAGAAGGCCCAGGAATACAGAAAAGACTTTCCCATCCTCAGCAGGGTCCTAAAAAAGGGGAATAAGGATGTACCCTTGGTATATCTGGACAATGCGGCGACTACTCAAAAACCCCGGTCTGTAATCCAGGCTATTTCGGGGTATTACGAAAATATCAACTCCAATATTCCCCGGTCCATTCACACCCTGGGGGAGGAATCCACCGCTGCCTACGAAGGGGCCAGGGAATCGGTGAAGCGGTTTATCGGCGCGAAGTCCGCCAGGGAAATTATTTTTACCAAGGGAACCACCGAGAGTATCAATCTGGTGGCCCGTTCCCTGGCCGGGGGTTTTTCTCCGGGGGATGAGATTCTCCTGACGGAAATGGAACATCACGCCAACATCGTCCCCTGGCAGATTCTGGCCCAAGAGAAAGGTCTGGTGCTCAAATTCCTCCCCTTTGATGGAAACGGGGAAATTGAGTGGCAGTACCTGGAAGCTCTTTGGTCCCCGAAAATCCGCCTGGCCGCCATGACCCAGATGTCCAATGTCCTCGGTACCGTGAATAATGTGAAGCGCCTTATTTCCTATGCCCATGAGCGTTCGGTTCCTGTTCTCATCGACGCTGCCCAATCCGTTCCCCACATGAAGGTAAATGTTCAAGACCTGGATGCGGATTTCGTGGCCTTTTCCGGTCATAAAATGCTCGGTCCCACGGGGATTGGGGTTCTCTATGCCAAGGAATCCTTCCTTCGGAAGATGCCTCCTTTCCAGGGCGGAGGGGAAATGATCCGGTCGGTGACCTTGGCGGGATTCGAAGCCAATGATCTTCCTTTTAAATTTGAAGCCGGGACACCCAATATCGAAGGGGCTGTGGCTTTGGCCTCCTCCATTGAATATTTGGAAACTGTGGGACTGGATTGGATTCATACCTGGGAACAGAGCTTAGGCCAAAGGACCATAGAGGGATTGGATAAAATCCCCGGTGTAAGGGTCTTTGGTCGGGGGAAGGAAAGGGGGGGGCTCGTGGCTTTTGATCTGGAAGGGGTCCACGCCCATGATCTTTCCGCCTTCCTGGATACAAAAGGAATTGCAGTCCGGGCTGGTCATCATTGTGCCCATCCCTTAGCTCGAAAATTGGGGGTAATCTCCACCTGCAGGGCTAGTTTTTACCTTTATAATACCATTGAAGAGGTGGATTTCTTTTTAGCAGCCATGGAAGAAGCCCGGAGGGTACTCTAATGGCCTTCGATGAATTGTATCAAGAAATTATCCGGGATCATTACAAAAATCCTAAAAATAAGACCCTTCTGGGCCCCGATATCCCTGTTTATGAGAATCCTTCCTGTGGAGACACCGTAAAAATTCAGGTTCTTTGGGATGAGAATGAGAAAATCAAACAAATCAAGTTCGACGGAAACGGGTGCTCCATTTCCATGTCCTCCACTTCCATGATGACTGATTACTTAGTCGGTTTGACCCGGGACGAAGCTCAGCGTGCCGTTCAACACTTTTTGCGGATGTTCCGGGGTGAGGACTCCTCGGAGGATTTGGATGAAATGGGGGACCTGGTGGCCCTCAAGGGTGTGATCCAACTCCCCGTACGGGTAAAATGCGCAACCCTGGCCTGGAATGGGGTGCTAAAAGCCCTCGATCTTCCTTGACTCCCCCGGTTGTGCATACTAAGGTGATACGAGAGGCACAACTTGGGGACCCATTATGAACTTATATTAAATGCCAGTCACGACTTTATAACCTTGGTGGATCGCATTTATCGATATGCCTTTGTGAATGCATCCTACTGTAAACAGATGGGCATTCCCCGGCAAGAAATCGAAGGTAAGACCATCGCAGAAATCTGGGGAGACGACCGGTTTAACGGTAGGATAAAGCGTCATCTGGAAGAATGCTTCTCCGGAAGGGAATCCCACGATATAGACAGATTTCGCTTCGGAGACGGGTTTCGCTACATCCATGTGTCCTATTTCCCATACAAGGAAGGGGACGAAATAACCCACGCTATGGTGTATTCCCACGATATTACCGCCATAAAGGAACTGGAGTCCAAAATATTGGATTTTGAGTTCAAAGACAGTACCACGGGGCTTTTTAACCGAAAGTCCTTTGATATCGTGTTGGATATGGAGTTGGAAAAAGCCCGGCGATCGGAATCGGATAAAATCCGGGCGGTACTCTTTGTAAATCTTCGGCACTTCAGTCAAATCAACGCCCAATACGGAGCTGCGGTGGGGGATTTACTTCTGGAATCCACCGCCATCCGCATAAAGGAAGCCCTCAGATCCTCAGACTATGTATTCCGGTTTGAGGGTAAGGAATTGGCCATTCTTTTGACCACTATGAAAAAGGATACGGATATCGCCCTGGTGGCGGAGAATATCCGGGAAAAAGCCACCTTTCCCTATCAATTTAAAGATGAGATCATCCATATCGGCTGTAACATAGGTGTGGCTGTTTCGCCCTTCGACGGGGCTGAAAAGGATGATTTGATTCAAAGCGTCCTTTCCGCCATGAACGAAGCCAGGGAAAGGGATCTGAGCGTGGTGGTCTTCAATAAAGAGCTCTATAAACGATCCCTTCGGAAAGCCCGGCTGAAATCCGATATTCGACGTGCCTTGGTGGAAGAGCAGTTCACCCTGAATTTCCAGCCCATATCAAGCCCTCAAGGGGAGATTGTCGGAGCTGAGGCCTTGATTAGGTGGACTCATAAGGAATTGGGTCCCATTTCCCCGTCGGAATTTATTCCCTTGGCAGAGGAGTCGGGAGACACGGTGATGATCGGCCGATGGAACCTCTTCCGGGTTTGCCGGTACTTGAAAAGTTGGGAAAATTTCCTAGGAAGCCGGTATGTCTCCGTGAACCTCTCCGCCCGGGAGTTCACCGATCCCGGACTTGTGGAGTACGTGGAGGACGTCCTCCATTCTGAAGGGGTACATCCCTCCCGGATTAAACTGGAAATCACCGAGACCCAGACCATGGCCGACTTGGAGGATGCGGTGGTGAAAATCCGCCGGTTGGAAGCCCTGGGACTGGAAGTATTCATCGATGATTTTGGATCCGGGTATTCTTCCCTGGCCTATTTAAAAAAATTACCGGCAAAAACTGTGAAGATTGACAAGATATTTGTGGACCACGTGGTGGAGGATGAGGGGGACCGGAACTTCCTGGCAGGGATGATTTCCATGATACGCAGCCGGGGAAAAACCATCGTGGTAGAGGGGGTTGAAACCCTTCCTCAAGTCGAAATTTTAAAGACTTTGGGAATACAAAAAATCCAGGGCTACTATTTCAGCCGCCCTGTAACTCCCGATATCTTTGAAGAACTTTTAAAAAACAATCAAATACTCCCATTGGTAATCTGATCAGCGGTATTCTAAATTGGCCAGGATTTTGTCCGGGGTTACTTTCACATCCACCACCCGAATCCAACCGGACTTCATTCCCAAGGATCTCACACCCGATTCTAGAATGGCGGTAAGAACCGAGTTTTCTTGGGAGGGGGTAATCTCATTGAGGACGATTTTAATAAAACCTTGGGCATCGTCCGTATCGTCGGGGGCCTTAAAACTCACGGTGGTGAGAACGATCTCGGAATTATTAAAAGTCAATTTTTTCTCACTCAGAATCCGGACGCCGGCAAAATCGGCTTGGGAATTGAGCCTAACGCTGGTGTCCCCTAATAACTCAAAGCCAGTCCACCGGTAGGCACTCAGACCTGGATAGAGAGTGTAATTTTCGAAGATCATCTTATTAGCCGTGGGATCACCCGCTACTTTGGAGATCAGTGAAACGATAGTGGCGGTGGCATTTACATAAACCGTCTGTTTCGGGGGGGCCATGGAGGAAAACTCCATGGTCTCTGGGGACTGCTTGAACTCTGATTTTCCATTACAGGAGACCAGAACAAGCAATCCAAGAAAAAAGATAAAAGGGACATGTGGTGCTTTCATATTCAGAATATACGACCTCTTTTGGTTAAATCAAAATTCGCCGGACCCAAAGGCCTTCGAGTTCTTGCCCCATTCCCCCCTCTTACCCTATAATACCCTACCCACAGTTCTTGTTATTTGGACTGTCCCCAGGAGTACCCCATGAAAAATGAGCTTCCCAAGGTTTATAGCCCCAAGGATTTTGAAGACCGGCTTTATCAATTTTGGTTGGATAATAATCTTTTTGCCCCCCAGGGTGAGGGAGAGCCCTTCGTCATCGCCATCCCTCCTCCCAATGTCACAGGGGTGCTCCACATGGGCCACGGCCTGAACAACTCCCTTCAGGATCTGGTGATCCGATACCAGCGGATGAAAGGGCGGAAAACTCTTTGGATTCCCGGGACCGACCATGCGGGTATCGCCACCCAACAAGTGGTGGAACGCCGGCTTAAAGCGGAAGGGAAGCACCGTCGGGATTTGGGCCGGGAAAAATTTGTGGAGCTGACCTGGCAAGTAAAAGAAGAACATCACGCCCAAATTACGAAGCAGTTGAAGAAAATAGGTGCCAGCGTGGATTGGAACCGGGAACGGTTTACCCTGGACGAGGGACTTTCCAAGGCTGTGAAACACGTTTTCGTGGACCTGTATAAAAAAGGTCTGGTTTACAAAGGCCTTTATTTAGTGAATTGGGATCCCGAAGCCCAAACCGCCATCGCCGATGATGAAGTGGAATTTAAAGAAGTTTCCGGTCATCTCTACCATATCCGTTATCCCTTCGCCGACGGGAGTGGGTGGGTAGAACTGGCCACCACCCGGCCTGAAACCCTGATTGGTGACGCTGCGGTGGCGGTCCATCCCGAAGACGAGAGGTACTTTGGCAAAACCGGGAAAATGTTGAAGTTGCCCATTGCCGATAGAGAAATCCCCTTAATGGCTGATGCCTTCGTGGATCGGGAGTTCGGAACCGGTGCGGTGAAGATCACCCCCGCCCACGATAAGAACGATTTTGACATGGGAAGGCGTCATGGCCTCCCTCAAATTAACATTTTGAACCCCGATGGGACCCTGGGCCCGAATGTTCCAGACCGATACAAGGGTCTTTCGGTGAAAGAAGCCCGGAAAAAGATCATTCAGGAACTCAAAACCTTGGATCTTTTTATCAAGGAAGAACCCCACAAGCACCAGGTTGGCCATTGCTACCGGTCCGGGGCGGTGATTGAACCCTACCTGAGCGAACAGTGGTTTGTGAAGATGCAGCCCCTGGCGGATAAGGCCATGCAGGCTCTGACCGATGGGGAGATCCGGTTCTTCCCCCAACGTTGGGAGAATACTTATACCAATTGGCTGACCAACATCCGGGACTGGTGCATCTCCCGGCAGCTCTGGTGGGGGCATCAGATTCCCGCCTGGAACTGCAGTTGCGGTGAAGTGATTGTGGCCGAAGAAACACCCACCACTTGTCCCAAGTGTGGGGGTAAGGATTTAAAGCAGGAAGAGGATGTGCTGGACACCTGGTTCAGCTCGTGGCTCTGGCCTTTCTCCACCTTGGGATGGCCGGAAAAAACCCAGGACATGGTGGACTTTTATCCCACCACAGCCCTCGTCACCGCCTTTGACATTATTTTCTTCTGGGTGGCCCGGATGATCATGGCTGGGAAGGAATTTACGGGAAAGGCTCCCTTTAAAGATATTTACATCCACCAACTGGTCCGGGATAAGCAAGGACGCAAAATGTCCAAGTCCATCGGTAATGGAATTGATCCTTTGGAAGTGGTGGAAGAATTCGGCGCCGACGCCATGAAATTTACCCTAGCCTACCTGGCTGCCCAGGGCCAGGACATTCTCATGGACAAAGAAGGATTCAAACTCGGGTCCAAATTTGCCAACAAGATTTGGAACGCCAGCCGGTACATCATGATGAACCTCCCGGAAATGGAACTCCCCGCTTTCGAGACCCTGAAACTAAAAGAAATGGACCAATGGATCCTTCACCGGTTCGATGAAACCGTGGAAGTGGTGGATAAGGCCATGGCCGAGTATAAGTTCAACGAAGCCGCCCACGCGGTCTACGATTATTTCTGGTACGACTTCTGCGACTGGTACATTGAAGCGACAAAATTGGATCTTTATTCCGCCGATCCGATTTTGAAGGCTGCGGCGGCTTCAAAATTGGTGACCATGCTTCAGGAAAATTTAAAACTCCTCCATCCCTTCCTTCCCTTTATCACGGAAGAGATTTCCCTGGCCTTACCCGGCCATCCCTTCAGTCTGGTGACCACCCCCTTTCCCAAATTAGACCCCCAAAGGCGCAATCCGGACCTCGGGGCTAAAATGGGTATGCTCCAAGATATGGTGAGGGAAGTGAGAACCCTGCGGTCGGAATTCATCATTCCCCCGGAAACTGAAATCGACCTCTCGGTGAAACTCGCCCCCGGAGCCGCCACCGATTACGTTTTAGCCCACGGTGCCGAAGTGAAGATGTACATGACCGCGGGACAATTGGATTTTGAAGGGCGGGAATTGGAAGGTTCCGTGGGGCTTGTGGGTAAAGGGTGGGAAGCCCGGGTCGCCGTAAAGCACCTGGTGGATGTTCCCAAACAGCAGGAGCGCCTGAGAAAAGACATCGCCAAGTTTGAGACCTTGATCAAGGGGTTGGACGGACGGCTGAACAACGAGAAGTTCGTTCAAGGGGCCCCGGTGGAAATCGTCGCAGCCGAGAGGGCCAAAAGGGCGGAATGGGCTGAAACCATGACCACCTTGAAAGTACATCTAAAGGATTTGGACTGAGTTGGTACCTGGATGAATAAAATAAATTATCTAGAGACCATTTCCCGTAGGACTTCGGTGCGAAATTTTGGTCGGGAACTCCCTTCCCAGGCGGTTTTCGATCAGGTGAGGATAATTTTGGAATCGGTAATCCAGGGACCCTTCGGTAGTCCCCTGCGCTTTGGTCTTTTAGACCAAAGTAGCTTTGAGATGGGGAATCTAAAGGGGAACGGGACCTACGGGATGATTAAAAATGCCCGGTTCTACATCGCCGGAGCACTGGAGCCCGGTCACTTGGCCATGGTGGATTTCGGCTATGCCTTTGAAAAAATCATCTTGGATTGTACCAATTTAGGATTGGGAACCTGCTGGATGGCAGGGACCTTCAAGCGGGATCTCTTCGGAGGGAACTTCAAACTCTCCCCCACGGAGATTCTACCGGCCATAAGCCCGGTGGGGCTGGAAGTGAGGGAAAATCGCCTGAAAATGAAACTCATCATGGGTTTTCTTGGCGTCAGGAAACGGAAGAAGTTCTCAGAGCTCTTTTTTGACGGTCAAATTGGAGCACCCCTGGATCCCACAACCCTGGGCCCCTGGCTACAGGTCCTGGAGGCTGTTCAGCAGGGCCCCTCGGCTTCAAACAAACAGCCTTGGCGGATCCTTCGCATGGGGCAGGCTTGGCATTTTCTTATGGATGAAGACAGGGTGTACAATTCCCTTTTAGCTCCGATAAAACCCCAGGATATGGATCTGGGAATTGCCCTGTGCCATTTTGCTCTGGGGGCGAAGGAATTGAATCTTCCTGGCAGCCTACAGATCCTTCCGGCAGCGCCTTCGATCCCAGGGATGGAGAAATATCGGTATGTGGCCAGCTGGGTTTGACGAGGTTGTATTAAAAAAATTAAGGAAGGTTGTATGACATCCCCTTGGCGAGGTTTTTTCCTGGGTACATTTTTAATTATGGTGTTGGGGGGGCTTTCGGCTCAAAACTTATCAACCCTTTCCTCCCAATCGGAAATATCTGTCCTGACTATGGGGCCGGGGAAGGAAATCTACCTGGCTTTTGGTCACAGCGCCTTTCGGGTGAAAGACCCTGTTTTGGATATCGATTGGGTCTTCAACTATGGAACGTTTTCCCTGGAAGATCCGCTTTTTATTCCCCGCTTTGTCCAGGGTGAATTGAATTACATGCTCTCCCGTCAATCTTTTGAGGACTATCTGGCCTTCGATAAGAGAACTCAAAACCGAGAATGGATCGAACAAACCCTGAATTTAGACCAGGATCAGAAAAATGCCATGGTTAAATTTTTAATAAATAATGCCCGGGACGAGAACAAGTATTACCTTTACGACTTTATCGCGGACAATTGCTCGACCCGGATTAAAGATGCTCTCATCTCTGTTTTAGGGACAAAATTGACCTTTGACCAAGGGGTTATCCCTGGAAAAACCTACCGGCAGATGTTGGATGAATGGGATTCCGGCAGGCCCTTATACCAATTTCTGTTTTACCTTTCCGTGGGACAGGCGGCGGATCAAGTGGTTATTCCCACCCGGGCGGACTGGCTCCCCTACAATTTACTTTCCATCCTAGAGGGGGCCAATTTGGAGGTCGATGGAAAACAGGAGCCGCTAGTTCTGTCTAAATCCTGGATTTACACTCCCATAGTCCCTTCAAATTACGATGAACCCTGGTCCAATCCCGCCTACCTGCTTTGGCCTTTGTCTGCGCTGGTGATTTTTCTAACTTTGAGGACCTCATTCCAGAAGCCTCGATCTCTCCCCTCTACATGGTCTCGCTGCGGGGATTTTACCTTGTTCCTGCTCCTGGGGATCTGTGGAGCTGTCATTTTTTACCTGGAATTCTTTTCGCTTCACTCGGCGGTAAAGGGGAATTTGAATTTAGTTTGGCTCTGGCCTACCCATTTAGTTGCGGCTATTTTCCTTTTGCGAAAAAAACGGCCTACCTGGACCCGGTGGTACTTCTTGGTCACTGCAATAGGTGCTTTAGGTGTCCTCCTCCTCTGGCCGTTCTGGCCTCAGTCACTGCTTCTGAGTTTTATTCCCGTACTTCTCATGATAATTATCCGGTCGGGTTATCATTTTTATTGGGTCAAAAGAATCAATATCGAAGAAAAGATCTCACGCTAAGTTCCTACTTTTGCAACGATTGGAAACTCTTTGGGTTTGGGAGTTGAGAACGAGATTTATCCTCATAAGTCAGGGATTTTACGGATTTTGAACTGCCGGGTGGCTTTTCCGTCAAGCTGGACAGTGGGCCGAAGGAATGGGATGATTTGGGAGTGTTTTTCGGGTAAATGGGAACGATTGTGAAAGCGAGGTTTGGAATAATGCCGGGTTTCTGGGCTTTTTGAGCCTGCAAGGGTCCTATCTCGAAATGACACTTGACAAGTGGATACCCTTGGGAGACAATTCCTTACCTATAAAGGATTTCAGCATGAAAAAAACTTTTGCGATTCTGATGGTTCTGGGGCTTGTAGCCTGTCAGTCTCCCGTTTCTGTTGATGAAAATGTTGATAACCACGTAAAGCACAACGAGGGCTCAACTTCTTTCCCTGTCGTTCTCACTATGGACACACCTCATACGGTTAAGCTGGGGAAGTTGATGTACAGCGAGACCAACTCTTATTACCGGTTTACCGTGCCTGGGGACGGTGACTATCAGATTGTAGGGACAGATTTCTCTGTTGTACCTGGGGATGATCATGCAGGCTTTACGGGCAAATTGTACGGTTCCCTTGATTTTGAATCGCCAATCAGCACGGATCCTTATACAGCTAATCTTTCTGCTAACGGCCTGGTAACAGGCACTACCTACGGTCTATCCTTTGTGAATCTGTATTTTAGCAATGATGACATTACTTTTACTGTTAGCATTTCGGAAGTCCCCTAAACAAAAGAAGCCCTGGATGCTGAGAACCCAAGGTCCTTTAATCATCAACCTTGGCAACCTTCAGGATCCCACACCCAGGTCGTTGGTTCGCATGGATGTCGAATAAATGGCTGGCCCCATCCACCCT
>CAZUXL010000112.1:5862-10290 GCA_964624355.1 uncultured Spirochaetales bacterium | reverse complement strand
TTTTATTTTGGGAATTTGGACAATCGTCATCTGGTGATTTCAGAAGGTTTTACAAATTTACGCAAAACGGATTCCAAAAGCAGGTTTTCACTGAATATTCTTCCGGGAAGTCTTCAGAGTTTTGGTGAAGAATCCTTGGGTAACCTTGAAAATTATTCCGTCCTTTGGCATGATATGACTATTACAGGAATTTATTAAAAATAAGGAAGGCCCCATGACTTTAGAGCAGTTTGATCCACAGATCTGGGATGTGCTTAAAAAAGAGACGGCCCGGCAAACCGAAAAGCTGGAACTTATCGCCAGTGAAAATATTGTGAGTCCTGCGGTACTCCAAGCCATGGGTTCCGTACTGACGAACAAATACGCTGAAGGCTATCCGGGGAAAAGATATTACGGTGGATGTGAAGTGGTGGATATCGCTGAAAACCTTGCCCGGGATCGGGTGAAAGAGCTTTTTGGTGCGGAGTTTGCCAATGTTCAACCACACTCCGGTTCGCAAGCCAATATGGGGGTTTACCTCACCCTTTTAAACCCAGGTGACACAGTTCTGGGGATGGATCTCTCCCATGGTGGACACCTCACCCACGGAGCTAAGGCCAATTTTTCCGGACGCCTTTTTAATATTGTGAGCTATGGGGTCAATCCCGATACGGAAACAGTGGACTACGAAAAACTTGCATCCCTAGCCCAGGAACATAAGCCCAAAATGATCATCGCCGGCTTTTCGGCCTATTCCCGCAAATTGGACTTTGTTAAATTTCGCCAGATTGCCGACGAGGTGGGGGCATTTTTAATGACCGATATGGCTCATGTGGCGGGATTAGTCGCTGCGGGTCTTTATCCCAACCCCGTACCCTATTCCCATTTCACCACCTCCACCACCCACAAGACTCTTCGAGGACCCCGGGGCGGTCTAGTTCTCATTGGAAAAGACGGGGCTAATACCATTGGACAGGTGGCTACCAAGAGCGGTAGGGTGAAACCTTGGTCTGAAATATTAGATGGGCAAATTTTCCCCGGTATTCAGGGAGGTCCTTTAATGCACGTGATCGCCGCTAAGGCTGTGGCCTTCAAGGAAGCCCTGGCACCGGATTTCAAAGTTTATCAGCAGCAAGTGGTCAAGAACGCCGCTGCTCTTTGTAAAGGCCTCATGGACGGCGGCGCCAGGATCGTATCAGGAGGGACAGACAATCACCTCATGCTGGTGGATCTCACTCCCTTCGGCGTTACCGGGAAGGAAGCAGAGACTTGGTTGGATGAAGCCAATATAACAGTGAATAAAAATTCCATTCCCTTCGACAAAGCCAGTCCCATGGTAACCTCGGGAATTCGAGTGGGAACACCAGCCACCACCACCAGAGGAATGAAAGAGGCAGAAATGCAATCCATCGCCGGATTCATCCTGGAAGTCCTAAAATCCCAGGGAGATGAAGGAAAACTTCATAAGATTCGGGACGAAGTGAAAAAGCTTTGTGTTCGGTTCCCTCTTTTTGCCGATAAATAGACCAGAAGCACCCTTCTCCGTTGACAGGGGGGGAGGGGGTTCTTATACTTTCATCGGGGTACTATGGACAATCCTCTTCAACTATCGCTGGTAAATTTTAAAAAAGACGCATACATCATTGTGGAGGGAAAGGCGAATGCCGATTACTTCTATATTATTCGTGGTGGCAACGTTCGGATCTCCAAAGAAGCTGAAGTGGTGGAAGAGGAAGAAGGCAACATCCTCAAACCCGGAGACTTCTTCGGTGTGGTTTCCACCATGTCCAGTCATTCCCATATCGAAACGGCCCAAGCTCTCACGGACGTGGCTTTGATCCAGGTACATAGGGATCAGTACGGACTTCTCATTGAAAAAAACGCACCTGTGGCCATGAAGATTATTCAAGGTTTTAGTAAAAAGGTCCGGTACTTGGATGAAGCTCTCACCCAGCTTACCTTTAAAAACACAGCGGAAGCGGATCCCAGCCATCTTTTTGGGGTGGCAGAATACTATGCTCGGCAAAATAAATTTAACCAAGCTTACTACGCCTACTACCAATATATAAAACATTGTCCCGTTGGACCCAATGTGGCCACCTCCAAAGATAGGATGAGTAAAATCAAACCTTACGCCAAAGTGGCCTACTTGGAGGTTCCGGAAAATGAGTTCACCAGAACTTATCCCAAGGACACCATGATCTTTTCTGAAGGTCAGCCGGGGAATGAGCTTTATATTCTCCAAAAAGGCCAGGTGCGGATTTCTAAAATTGTGGATGATAAGGAAGTGATGCTGGCTATTTTGAAACCAGGGGACATCTTCGGGGAAATGGCTCTCATCGAAAACAAACCCCGGACCGCCAGTGCAGATGCTTATGAGGACGCTGTTCTTTTGGCGGTAAACAGGGCTAACTTTCAACGAATGGTAGCAACACAACCACAAATTATTGCCCGGTTGACCACCCTCTTGGCAGAACGGATCTGGTTTTTGTACAAACAATTGGCGAATACAACTTTGGATAATCCCGTGGGTCGACTTTATGACGTCTTACACATTCAGTTGGAGAAAAACCGAGTACCCATGAAGGCCGGTAGTAGTTATACCTTCAATTTCGGTCCCAAAGATTTGATAAACATGGTGGGTTTTTCTTCCAACGAAGGGAACATGCATCTCAAACAAATGATAACTAATAAAATATTTAAGTTGGTGGATAATAAGTTTGTGGTCTCCGATGTGGTGGAAATTGAAAAACAAGCCAAATATTTCCGTAAAATGGACAAAATCAGTGCATCCAGAGCCGCAGGTACCAAGCTCACTTGAGGGGTTGTGAATGATATTCGAAGAGGTCCGAAAAGTACTGGAGTCCAGTTCCCATAGAAAAAGGCCGGGTGTGACCCTGAGTTGGGCTCAAAGTTTAAATGGGGTCATCGCGGCTAAAAAAGGTGAAAAAACCCTGCTTTCCGATAATCCTTCCTTGGAAGTTCTTCACGGCCTACGGTCCCTTCACCAGGGACTTATGGTGGGCATTGGTACGATACTTGCCGACGATCCCCAGTTAAATGTACGACTGGTTCCTGGACCTAGCCCTATTCCCATAATTTTAGACACAAAACTACGCATCCCCTTGGACGCAAAAGTATTACACCGCACCGATGCCAAACCTTGGATTTTTTATACCGAAGGCAGTGAGGAAAAGAAAAAAAAACTACAAGATCTGGATGCTTGGCTCTTTCAGGTTTCCTGGGGGCCTGCCGGAGTGGATCTCAAGGCTGTATTAGAGATTCTAAAGATGGAGGCCATGAACTCCCTTATGGTGGAAGGGGGCTCCTCGGTTATTTCCTCTTTTTTAAGGGAAAAGTTTAGCGACCAAGCGGTTATTACCCTTTGCCCTTTAATTATGGATGGGCTTGGTCTGCCTGATTTTACCCATTTCCCCCACACCAAACACTCCTTCACAAAAACTTTGGTGGAATCCGCTGGGAAGGATCAGATTTATTGGGGACAGTGGGGTAGTTGAACACTCACGCCTCCACTTTATGGTTTACATCCCCGGGACAAGTGGAAATCTTGAATGAAGTGCTTTCCCCTCCCGGTTCCCTGGAAATCCAGGTATCCAGTCTTTTTAGCCATGTATCCACAGGGACAGAGCTGCTGTATTTTAAAGGTCTTGTCCCGGAGGACTGTTTTGCGGACCTGAATCTGGTGGGGTTAACCGAAAATAAGGGCTACCCCGTCAGTTATGGTTACGCTGTTGTGGGAACGGTCACATCCCTCGGGACTGAGGTGACAGATTTTAAGCTCCACGATTTGGTTTTTTGTTTTCATTCCCATGGAGATTTATTCAATTATCCCGCTTCCCATGCCCTCGCCTTACCCCCGGGTCTAGATCCCATAGATGGGGTTTTTTTGGCTCAAATGGAGACCGCCCTGAACTTGGTATTGGACCTGGCCCCCTTGGTGGGGGAGAGAATAAAGGTTTTTGGTTTGGGTAATCTGGGAATCCTTTGTGCTTTAATCTTAAAAAATTTTCCCCTGGGATTGCTTGGGGTGGAAGATCCCCGAAAATCTAGGAATGCACTGGCTAAAGATTTGGGACTTTTTCCGGGAGGGAAGGGGCCTTGGGATGGGGTTTTGGAGATTTCCGGCTCTCCTGAGGCGTTCAATCAGGCTGTGGATGAATTGGATTTTTCCGGGCGGCTAGTTCTCGGGTCCTGGTATGGAAATAAACCTGGTCACCTGAACTTGGGGGGCAACTTTCATAGGAAACGGCTTAAAATCCAAGGATCTCAGGTAAGTACCCTGTCACCCGGCCTCACCGGTCTCTGGGATAAACAGAGACTCAGAAACCTGGCCCTGGAATGGCTAAAAAAAATTAAGCCTTCCCGCTTTGTTACCCATAAGTTCACCCTCTCCCAGGGGCAGCAGGCTTATGAGTTGCTTTCAGATCC
>CAZUXL010000112.1:0-5762 GCA_964624355.1 uncultured Spirochaetales bacterium | reverse complement strand
TGGGGATCCAAGCGGGGGTCGGGTTCAATTCTTCCAGCGGGAAAGCTCAAGATGGCTCCCCCGGATTTCAAATGTTCCAAGGCCGGTTTCAAGGTGGAAAGTCCCCCGGTATCTGAAACCAGAATAAGTCGGTCTTCTAAACTCGGGAGGGCTTGAAGAAAGGGTCGGGATGCCGCAATTATTTTGAGATCCTCCCTGGGAATCTGACTAATGAGTCCAAGGGTATCGGTCATCCCCGGATGGTTTGAAAGGATCAGAAGGGGGCCGTCTACGGGAATCCTTTGATCCCCTGAGATGTTCCAGATCTGACGAAAAAACTTGAGGAGAATTTCCGCAGCGGGGCGTAAACCCTGGACAATAACGTTCCTGTCGAATTGGACCATAATCCGGGCAAATTTATGAGCCGGGTAGTAGAATAAGAACCGTAAAAGGGACTTTCCAAAGGTGGAATGGATCCCTAATGAGGAATAAATGTCATCCATGTTTATTTCCCTCAGAGTTTTTAACCTGGCCATTCATTCCCCCCGGAAAATATACTATATTTACCCTATGTTTGAACTTTGTCTCCAAAAAAAATTTACCGCTTCCCATGCCCTGAAGGGTGGAGACTGGGGAAATGAAAATTTTCCCCATTCCCATGATTATAAACTGGAATGGATATTGGAAGCCAAAGAGCTGAACAGCCACAATTACGTCACAGATTTGGTGGAATTGGAAGAACAATTGGACTGTCTTTTGAACAAATATCAAGGTAAATTTTTAAATGATCTGGGGGAATTTTCTAATACCAATCCTAGTTTAGAGTTTTTTGCCCAGGTGATTTGGAAGGACCTTTTTTCTCCCTTAGCTGGGGGACCGATCCTAGGGGGACGGGTGGTACTTTGGGAAAATGACCATGCCTGGGCTTGTTATAAAGGAAACCTGTGAAGATTGCCCTGGTTATTTATGGGGACATAAATCAAAGATCCGGCGGTTATGCCTATGATAGAAAACTCGTGGATTATTTCATATCCCGTGGGGCTTCTGTGGAAATTCTATCCCTTCCCCAGAGCTCCTATGGACCTTCGCTATTTTTAAATGGAAATAAGCACGTTCAAAATCTACTTTTATCCTGGGATGGAGACCTGATGATTCAGGATGAGTTGGTACATCCGTCCTTATTTCTTTTGAATAGCAAACTCAAGAAGAAAGGAATTAAGATCGTAGGTCTCGTTCACCACCTACGGCAACGAGAAGATCATCCTGGAATTTTTAAAACCCTAATTTACACACCGGTGGAGAGGCTTTATTTGAAATCCCTCCAAGGATTTGTATTCAACTCCCGGACCTCCCAAAAAGACGTGGAGACCCTGTTGAGCTGCTCCTGTCCGGGGCCCATAGCGACTCCGGGGTTTGAGCTACCCCAGAATCTCCTTTCCCGAGAGTCTGTCCCGGGTATTAGCCCCACTTCATCTCCTGATTTTATAAAATCTCCCCGGACTCTGGGTATCTTGAAAATCCTCTTCGTGGGAAGTCTCATTCCACGAAAGAATCTTCTCGTCCTTTTAAAAGCCTTGGCCGACTGGATGTACCCTCATTGGTCCCTCACTGTGGTGGGGGAAGGACCGGATAATGCTTACAACCGACGGTGCCGAAAATTGGCAAAAAAATTAGGAGATAAAGTCTCTTTTTTGGGTTATTTAGCCCCGGCAGAACTTCATGAGGTCTATGGTACACACCATATTTTAACTCTTCCCAGTGACTATGAGGGCTTTGGTATGGTCTACCTGGAGGCCATGGCTCAGCGATGTATTCCCTTGGGTGGGAAATGGGGTGGTGCAGCTGAGGTCATCGGTGATGCGGGGGTTTTGGTTGCCCCGGGGGATAAGGGGGAGATCCTTGCGGCTTTGGACTTTCTCACGACCTATCCTGATTGGGAAAAGCAACAAGAAAAAGCCAGGCTCCGTGCCCTTAGTTTTGACACCTGGGATCGGAGTTTTAGCAAAGTTTGGGATTATTTGCAGGTGACCCTTCATGCCGGATTTTGACTTTTCCCGGTATCTGGACGCTAAAAGAACTGTGGATGATCGCAGTCTATCCCCTCGGTTAATAGAGACCCTTAAACACTCCTTGGGTCCCAAGGCTCATATATTGGAATTGGGTGCGGGAACCGGAGCGGGGAGCCATCGACTTTGGGGACAGGGGGTTGCCCCACAAGGTACCTGGTGTCTCATGGATCAAGATTCCGGCTTACTGGAAATAGCTCTTGCCCGGCTCACCGGAAATTTTCAAAAATCAGGCGGCAGAATCGATGCACATCAGGGTGTCTTGGGTATAAATGCTCCTCCTTCAGGATCCTGGGATTTAATTTTTGCCCAGGCTGTTCTGGATTTATTCCCATTGGGGGAAATCCTGGACTGGATCTTAAAATTGGGGCACTCCCATACTCTGTTTTATTTCAGTTTGAATTTTGATGCCCTGACCCACTGGGAGCCGGTGCTGGACCGGGATCTGGATGACCGGATTGCTTTGGCCTACCATCGGTCCATGGATGAAAGGTTCATTGGGGGTAAACGATCCGGGGATAGTCGGTGCGGTAGGCATCTATTCACAGCCCTCCCCACTGCCGGGTTTGAAATTGTGGATGCCTGTGCCTCTGATTGGGCCATTTGGCCAAAAAATGGGGCTTATCACAACCAGGAAGAATATTTTCTAAATTGTATGCTTCATTTCCATGAAACCAGCATCGCCACAAGACCGGAAGTCAGCCCTCAGGAACTGAGTTGGTGGTTATCCCAAAGGCGAGAACACATTCACCAAGGAAAAGCCGTCCTCCTCGTCCACCAGTGGGATTTTATCGCCAAGCACTCCCCCCGGTGAGTTCCTGCTCCAATTTGTCATAGACCGGCAGAATATTTTGCAGAAATTCCGGGGAGATGGTTACCGCTTTTTTGGCGATTCTTTCACAGTAACCGCAGGTGGAACATAGTTGGTCCCGACAGCTTCCGGAGCGAAATTTTTCCATAAAATTGTCGGGGATAGCGGAGGTATCGATCACGATTGGATTGGTTTCCTTGGGAAAAAACATTCCTTGGTCCTGGAGGAAGGAGAGGGATGTTCCCGCGAGCCGGGGGGGCATCTTCCAAAATCGGAAATAACGGGCCATGTGGACCAGGGAATACTTCGGGGCCTTTTTTTTGAATCCCCAGGAGAGTAGGAGATCCGCAAGGTTTCCCTCAAATTTGCCCTCATGATAAGCCTGGACTCTTTGCAGGAGATTCTCAGAGGGTATGTTTCTCTCTAAAAGTTTAAAGGTAGAATAGCCCATCTGTTCATAGTGTTTAATATCCTCCGGGCGGATCCAACCGGCGGCGATAAAAAGCCAGGGATTTGCAAGTCGGTTTTTCTGACATTGGATAATAGGATAGTCTATGAGAAATTTGGGATTGTGATGACTGGCGTGGGCGTGGCCGTTTTGATGATGCAACTGATAGGGGCAGTTGGGCTGACAAAAATGGTTGGCTATGAGAACCAGATCTGTTTTTACCGCTTGGCGAATGGCCTGGAGGGTTTCTAAATCCCTATTGATGGAAAAGGAGGCTAGATTGATAGCATCGGCACCTAAGTCCTCCCAATACTTCGCTCTTTTCACCGTATCGATCTGGGCATAAATACCCGCTTTCAATTTGAAATGGGGAAATCGGGCCTTAATCACCTGGGCTAGGTAGGGAATGGAAACCGTCACGGTATCCACCTTCACTTCAGTCAGCCAATGGAGAAGCTTATCCAATTCTTTATGGAATTTTTTAGTCCATTCCTCATTTCCCAGACAGGCGGAGTTCAGAAGATAATTGAATTCCATGCCTTGTTTATGCACTTCCCCAATGTAGGAGGAGAGTGAGCGTTTACTCAACGGTGTGGTCATATAGGAGGGGCGGCCTCCTCCCACCACATCGGAGGGAAGCTTTCCATAGATCTCAAATGTTCCTGAGGCCTTGAGCCCGGGAAGGATGGATGGATCATAATTGGCAGGTACTGTGAGTCTCATGGGAGAATCCTACCACAAAATTGTCTTGGTGCAAATCTTGACATCGGAGGTATTCAAATCCAATATAGGTTTTCCCTAAGGATAGAATGACTCACCATGATTTCTGACATAAAAAGTGAAAACTCCCCCCTGGAATTGCGAGAACAGCAAAACTATGAAAAAATTCTCATATTTTTAAAAAAAGCCATGCAGGGGGAAATTTCCCGGCAAAAAAAAGAGGGCGTTTCCCAGGAAAGACTGGCCGGGTGTATCAATACCTTTAAGGAATTTCTGGATTATAACAACTCCCTGGAACTTTTGGTGAATGCCCATGGTCAAATGTTTCAGGACATAACTCGTTTATGTAAGCTTCAGGGAATTAACCTAGGTGAATCCTTTCTTCAAGAGCTCACAAAGATGCGGGACTTTTTAGCTAGCCCTAGGTTTGATGAATTTCAACGAAATGCCATCCCGCAAAGCCTTCATCCCCTAACTCAAAAGATCTTGGAATTACCTCTTTTAACACCCTTAGCTTATCGAATTCTAAATAATTACGTCCTACGCCGGAATGAACACGAGGATATCACTTCCATGCTCTCTCCCGAATCCTCCCATCTCAATCATTACGCCTTTATCCGGGAGTTACGGATTCTTCTGACTTTTTACACCATCTACTATTTGAATCGAAGCGCCAGCGAGACCCAACCGGCCATTATGGGCATCGCCACAGCTATGGAAAAATTATTCGGGATGCCCATAGAAAAAACACCGGTCCATCAAAAGATGCTCCTGGCTTCAGACCTCTACAAAAGCGATCTGGAATTTCAGGAAGGTTTGGAGATGTTTCAAAGTCAAATAAACCAACTAAAGCGACTTTTACAAGAAAAAAATATTTCATTGAACTCTCCCTTTGTGAAGTATATTTTCACCCTTCTGGATGTGGATAAGAAAACTGGTTTGACCACGATTTTAGCTCTGCTAAAATCCTTGAAGGAGAAACAAACCATCACAGAAGATAACCTGTTGGGGATTCAAACTAATTTGGATATTGGAATCAAACTTCTGGATAAATCCTTAAGTCATTATCGACAACTCCTCACTTCCTCCGAGACGCGGAGCGCCATCAGCCCGGAACTGATAGAGCAGATTGTGACAAGAATTGTGAGTGGCAGCGACTTTCTCAATGCTACCCGCTTTATTAGGGAAATCATTCAAGAATTCTCCGAAGGGGCCTACGATCAGCATCTCTATGGAACCACCCTCAATATTCTTATTAATAAACAGACCGACTTTGTAAAGTTTGACAACTTTAGTGAAAAACAATTGGAGATAGAAAAAAGCACCCAGAACCGGGAAATCGTCATCGCCAAAAGTCTGAAAACGATTTTGGTGAAAATAATGAAGAAGGAAATTCCCCCCTTACCTCTACCGGTGCTTTCCGCCACCCTTTTTTACTTTCGATTTATTTTAGGTCTGATTTACAAAGAAAAATCCCGAAATCATATTCTCACCTCCCAACTCGACCTCATTGCCGATGGACCATCCCTTCCCAATAATTTCACAACGTTTAAAAGGGTGAAAAATTCTAAAACCGGGGAAATAACCTTTGAACCTATGGCACCAGCCTTTGAGCAGTTAAATTTGGTCTATAAAACATCCGCATCCCACCTGGTAGATTCCTGTGATATGGAAACCAATCCGGATCTGGTCCGAAATCTCCAAGTGTGGCTTTTTACCCAAAATGTCCTTAAATGAG
>CAZUXL010000111.1:7198-10344 GCA_964624355.1 uncultured Spirochaetales bacterium | reverse complement strand
ATACTGGCGAAGCATTTTTCCAAAGCGGTTTGGATGCGATGGGGTTCAAAATTCTCCTGTCGACCATCTCGTTTTACCAGTTTCCGGGGTAGATTAAAGTGTCCCCCATCCGTGGTGGAGGCACTCTCTCCCACGGTGCTGAGAATCATTTTTTGAACCTGAACTTTTGCTGTCTGTTTTGTAGCCATGACCATTCCCCTCCTCAAGGTCCCGGGTTTACGGGTTTACCCCACCGGAGATCGTGACTATAGACCACTACCGGTAGCGTGTAAAGAGCATGATATACCCGTTTTTGGCCCCTGGCAAGATTTTTTTAAGAAATTATGTGATTTTTTAAAATTTCTTACTATTTTACTAGCTTTAGCCGGGAGGATACTCAGTCAGACCTGTTTCACCTGAAACCAGATCGTAAAATTGGGTTTCTTTTATTCAGGCTTTTGTGGTAAGCTGTTTCCATGGACGATGTGGATAAATTTTTTGAAGCCCTGGCATTGGATCAGGCAGGTTTGGACCGGCAATTGGTCAGCATGAGCTCATTTTTAAGTTTGGTTTTAGCCGCAATTTTCGGCTTTCTTATACTTATGGTATATTTGAAAACTTCGGGGAAAGAGACCAGGGATCGCAATTTGTTTATGGTGATTCCGGTGCTGACTATTCTCATGGCCGTGATCATGAGGATGGAAGGAACCCAGGTTATTCTCTTTTTTGGGATCTTCGGAATCCTGAGCATCGTGAGGTTTCGCTCGGATTTGACGGATCAGAAGGGGATAACGTTTATACTTTTCTCGGTGATTCAAGGTGTCCTCATCGGGGTGAATAATTACCTTTTGGCGGTTTTTGCCTTTATTATTGTGTCCTTGGCCATATTTATTGCCCGGTACGCATTCCCCCATCGCCTGAGCTTCCGTTTGATTTTTAAGGTCAGCGGGGAAGCTTGGAAGGTGAGGGATTTGGTGGAATCATGGCTAGAGTCGAAAAAAATCCCCTTTCGTTATGTGAATTTTTCCTCGGACCAGGGGTTCTCCGCCAAGATTCAAGGATGGGATACTAAAACCAAGCTGGAATACGAGATCAGCCTGCAGGAAGAGGCCGATCTCATGATCCATTGGGAAGAATTTTTGATTGTTCTTAAAGAACAGAATGTGGAATCGGAGATTAAACCGGGAACTTCGGATTAAAAACGCTGAACAATTCCTTTGTGGTCGATGGGAACCCAGGACCCTGAGATTCTGACCCGGGCGAGGGGGCCGTTAAAATCATCGGCCTTCTCGTAGACCGCAGGAAGGGCCAGATTAAAACTGGTATCCAGGTATCCCCAGAGTTTCCCAACCCGTACCCTTGCCAACCCTTGGGAAAATGATTCCGCCTTTTCCCAGGCGGGTGCGGCAACCAAGGTTCCTTTCACATCCAGAAATCCCCAAAGATCCTGTTTTTTAACCCTCAGGTACCCTTCTTCGGATTTTTCCATTTCATCATAATCATACCTGGTTAAGAGCTTTCCCATTCCATCGCATAGGGCCCATTTTCCCTGGGATTTAACCCGGTAAATATTCTGACTATCCCCTTTTATATCCTCAAAAGTTGGAGGAATAATCCATTGTCCCCGGGGATTTACCAATCCCCACTTTCCGTTGTTTCGTGCAGGCGCCGTGGTGAAGGTAAAGCTGTCCAACTTATCAAAAGTGGGGGGAACCTGAAAATTTCCCTGGGTATCAATTATTCCCCACTTTCCCTGGGCTTTAGCCGGAGCAAGGCCGTTTTTAAAAGATCCGCCTCCTTGAAACCGGGCAGGGATGACTTCTTGTCCGGAGATATTCATCCATCCGAAGGCTCCATTTTTATAAAAAAGGGCCAAATCTTCCTTGAAAGCATTGATATCCTCATAAATTGCCTTGGCTAGCCATTGCCCTTGAGGGCCGATGAGACCCCAATTTTTAAGGAGTTTAACCCGAGCTGTCCCCCGGTGGAAATTCTCCACTTGATCAAACTGAGGGGAAATTATCCATGACCCATCCTTCCCGACATAGCCCCACTTTTCACCATTGAGAATCGGGTGAGATTTTCCGGTCACCAAGGCCTTTGCCGCTGCCATATCTTCAAATAAAGGCTTGATACTTATAAATTCCGGTGTAATTATCCATTCCCCTCCTGGGGAAAGTAAACCCTGCATGCCCCCAAGCTCAAAAGGAAGTCCCTGCTGGGCCTCCACAGGGGTGAATAATAACAATAAGAGGATGAACACGGGTGACTCCTAGTAGGATTCTTATAGATGTTAATATATTAGCATAAATTATGGCCTTAATCGAGATATTTCTAAACCAACTCAGAATGAGCCTGTGAACCATAAAATTGACAAAAACTGCCATTTATAGTTAATTTGATGAACGTTCTATTGATTAATTTTGAATTAATCGTTAATTTCCACCCATGCTTGTACCGAAAACCTTCGCCGATCACGTAGCCATGAAATTCCGCCTTTACAGCGGCCTTTTTTTCGACCTGCCCTATGACTATGTTAAAATGGCCGGTACGACTCTGCCTTTGTTCACTCAATTTTGTAAGGATGAATTGGCCAAAGGCCAGCGTCCCGATCTTATCGTTCAGAAGTTTTTTAATAACCGTCTAGGGATTGCGGGTTTTCCAGAAATCAAAGACCATCTGTTTTCCTTCATCCGGCTGTGTGAAAGACAGATCGTGCTTTTTGATGCGGTGGAAGATGCCGGTTTTCTCCAGACCAGGGATATGGAAGGACCAGGATCTCTCCATGAGGCTTGTGACCAGATCACCACCCAGGGTTTGGTGAAGGAAACCGCCGATCTTCTCCAGGATTTGGGTGTCCGAATTGTCTTGACTGCCCATCCCACCCAATTTTACACCGAATCGGTTCTGAGTATCATCGGTGACCTTCGGGAGGCCATTCGCCTGGATGATGTCCATGAAGTGAATCGACTTTTACTCCAATTGGGCCGTACCCGGTTTAAAAAGAGGGAAAAGCCCACTCCTTTTGATGAGGCGAAGGCCATCCTCTGGTTCATGGAAAACGTGCTTTACGATGTGGTTCCCCAGGTTCATGGGAAACTTCTCTCCGCTGCCCAGCTCTCGGATGAGGAGAAAATGGAAAAAAATGCCCTGGTGGAACTGGGGTT
>CAZUXL010000111.1:0-7098 GCA_964624355.1 uncultured Spirochaetales bacterium | reverse complement strand
GCCCAATTGAAGGATCCGGTTCTGAGGGACTGCTTGGAAGTTTTTCAAACAGCAATCGCCATTCAAAAGCACAATGGCCATAGGGCTGTACACCGGTTTATCATCAGTAATACCCAGGGGCCAGCGGATCTGCTCGCCTCCCGGTTGTTGGCTGTCTGTGGGGGGATGGATCCCGGGAATATACCCCTGGATTTTGTCCCCCTTTTTGAAACCGTGGATGACTTGAGCGGCGCCGCACAAACCATGGAAGAACTTTGGAGTCATCCCCTTTATCGATCCCACCTGGAAAAAAGGGGATCGATTCAACATATTATGCTGGGATTCTCCGATGGGACTAAAGACGGGGGCTACCTCAGTGCCAACTGGGGGATCTATCGGGCAAAACAATCCTTGAGCACTCTGGCCCAGGATAACCAAATTCGTTTAGTGTTTTTTGATGGCCGCGGGGGCCCTCCGGCCCGGGGAGGGGGAAATACCCATAAGTTTTATCGTTCCCTAGGGCGGGATATTGAAGGTCGTACCATCCATTTGACCATTCAGGGGCAGACCATCAGTTCCAATTATGGAAATAGCAACTCCGCCCGGTATAACCTGGAACAACTAACCAGTGCGGCTTTGGACAACTATCTCTATCCCCAGAACGAAGACTGGCATCTGGACAGTACCGAATCATCCCTTCTGGATGAATTATCGGAGATTTCCCACAGGGCCTATGTGGAACTCCGGGACCACCCGGAATTTCTTCCCTATTTGGAACATTTGAGCCCCTTGAGGTACTATTCCCAGGCCAATAATAGTTCCCGACCGGCTAAAAGACCGGGTTCCGGGGCTCTGAGCTTGGGGGATCTGCGGGCAATTCCTTTCGTGGGTGCTTGGAGCCAGATGAAGTTAAACATCCCCGGATATTACGGACTGGGTAAGGCTTTAGAAACTCTGGCCCACCAAGGCCGGCTCCCGGAACTCAAATCCCTGTATTCAGGAAGTCTCTATTTCAGAACTCTTTTGGAAAATTCCATGCAGAGTTTGTCCAAGGTTTATCTTCCCTTGACCTCCTGGGTTCTGGAGGATGAAAGGTTTGCTCCCTTTCACACCCTTGTTATGGAGGAAGCCAATAGGACTAAAAAAATGCTCCTGGAAGTCTCCTCCCAAGAGGAGCTTTTAGCCGAGGACCCCTTAAACCGGGCTTCCATCCGCATGCGGGAAGATCTGATCATCCCCATGTCCGTGGTTCAGCAGTATGCCCTGATTCATTTAAGGAATCTGCAAACCACACCAAGGGATTCCTCGGTTTCCTTACCTCAGACAGAAGATGTGGGGGTTTTAGAAAAAATCATCGTAAAATCCATGGCCACGTGTGTGAACGCGAGCCGGAATTCGGTTTAGGAGTTTTTTTGTTCAATTTACCATTCGAATATCTATCTGCTCTCGGTGTACTTTTACTCAGCTACGGACTCCTGCGGCTTCTACTGGTGAGGTTCATCGTCCTCCAGGGGTATGAAAAAAATGAGTTTCGGAAACTGGTGGTGGATCGATTTTTCAACCTCTTTTTCTTTTTTGTTCTAGGTTGGAAATTATCGCCTCTTATGTTTCAAACAGCCACGGTTATTTCAGCCCCCACGGCCTTACTCTATCTCCCCGGAGGCTGGCCGGGTTTGGGTTTGGGCGTGGCTGCTGCTGGGATTTATTTGACCTATCTGCTTGTGGATCCTAAGAAAAAAATAATACCCGTGGACTTAAGAGGCTTTAGACAGGCTCTCTTGTTTGGGGCCTTGAGTCTCACTATTCTCGGATTGGGTGTCATAGGTTATCATGAATTTACCCGCACTCCCGTGGCGGAGGCTCCCAAAGCCCCCGATTTTTCACTCCAGGATGGGAGTGGGAACTGGGTCTCCTTATCTTCTTTTCGAGGCCAACCGGTGGTTCTTAATTTTTGGGCTTCCTGGTGTCCCCCTTGTAGGGCAGAGTTTCCAGAACTTGTGGCCTTTCAAAACAAGTGGGCAGGTAAGGCCGTACTCCTGGGGATTAATGCCCTCTCCACAGAGAAAAATCCTGGGGAGATCCAGAGCTTTTTAGAAAGTCAGAGGGTGAATTTCCCCATAATTTATGACAACACCGGGGATGTTCAAAAACTTTACGGAGTCACCGTACTCCCCACCACCGTGGTCATCGATTCCCTTGGGAGAATTATTGAGTTCCGATCCGGAGCCCTAACTGAGGCATCCCTAACAGGGACACTGACCACGATTCCTTAACCAGCGGAGTTTTATTTCTTGTTATTAGCCTTGGAAATGGCGTAGTGCACCCTGGCAGCCAGACCCCGTACTCGTTTCTCAATGAGCTGTAAATCTGCCTCCGTGGGATGGCCTTTAAATTCCACCGGGTTCATGAAGGTCCAGCCTGGTTTCAGTCGATGAACCATTTCATCCAATTCACCCTGGGCGCCTCCGGACCAGCCGAAGCTTCCCAGGCGGAATACATGGCGGTTGAGGACCTTCTTTTTCATCAGTTCGTCCAGGATACCCACCATGGGGGGGAACATTTTATACTCGTAGGTGGGCATGGCTAAAACTATCCCTGTGCTGGTCCAGCAGGTGGCGAGGATATCCCCAATGTGGGCATGGGGAACCCGAAACTCGTGGACTTTTAGCCCCGAATCCTTCAAAGCCTGAACTACGGTGGGTATGGCCGAGGCAGTATTTCCATACATGGAACCCCAGATCACAGTTACTTCTGCTTTAGCGGGGCCTTTCTGGTATGATACATACCGCTTGTAGTCAGCGATTATCTTACCCGGATTTTTCCTCCAGACGATCCCGTGTCCCGGAGCAATGATTTTGACCTTATTTCCCAGAAGTTTTTCCACTTTATCGATGGCTTTTCCTGTGGCAACGCTAAAGCTTGCCACGATGTTGGAATAATAGCGAACCGCTTCATTTTCATAGAAGGCTAGCTTTTCCGGGGTGAGCTGATCATCGTAGGGAGCTTCATCGATGGCCCCGAAGCTTCCAAAGGCATCGCAGGGGAGGAGTGTTCCGGTTTTTGTATCGAAAGTAGCCATGGTTTCCGGCCAATGGACATTGGGTATCTCCGCAAAGGCCAATAAATGGCCATTTCCCAAATCCAAGGTGTCGCCATCTTTCACTACCCGGATGTGTTGGCCTTTAATTCCATAAAATGCATCAAGTAGCGGTACGGCTTTGGCGGTGGTGACGATGGAAAAATCCTTGCGGATGGCTTTGAACTGCTCAAGCCATCCGGAGTGGTCCGGTTCCATGTGGTTTATGATCACATAATCGATATCTTCCGGTTTAATACCCATTTTATCAAACTGAGCCAAGAGGGTTTCAGGCACCCCATCCCAACCGCAGACCCCATCCACGATGGCTACTTTATCACCTTTAATGATGAAGGAATTCATACTCACACCGTTGGGTATGGGCCAGACTCCTTCAAAAAGGATGTCTTTTACATTCGCACTAAGACGGTAAATGTTTTGGGTGACTTCGGTTACGTTCATGGACATGGATGCACTCCTTCGGTGTTTGTGACTAGAATATATAAGGTATTTTACCACAATGCAAGAGGTCGATTAGAATAATTCTAATTTAATACCTCCATGATTCCGACGGTTTTGTTTGATCCTGTCGATACACTTCGCCCAGGTATTCGCTCTCTGACCTATTCAATTTCACCGCCTGACCCTGGGGTTTATATTTATTAAAATACAATAGTAAAAACGGGAATGTGACGAGAGCAAGTATTCCGAACCAGGGCAGAAGAGGGTAATAGACCTCGGAAGAATACTCCAGGTCCGCCAGCGGTAGATTGTCAACCTGTGACATAATCCCAGCGATGGCGTTGTTCAGAAAGTGAATCGCCCAGGGAAACAGGATATTTTGAGTTTTTAAATATATAAAAACCATCATGAGGCCAAAAAGTATTTTTCCCAGGGGATCAAAGGGGTGTAATAGACCGAAAATGATGCTCGGAACCCCCACAGCGAGCCAACCCCAACCGTGTTTTCTTAGACGATGGGTAAAAATACCTCGAAACATCAGTTCCTCGTTGATGGGTGCGGCGATTATCACTGCGAAGAGGGACAATATTCGTAAGACCCAGTTTTCACCATTTAATCCGTGAACCTCTGAAGCCTTAAATGTTGCAACTGCCCACTCAGGGGCCACCAGGAGCATCAAGTATTGGGTGGAAAAACCAATTCCCATACTGAAGAAAATGAAAAGGGGAGTGAGGATAAAAACATCCTTCCAGGGAATGGATTTAAAGTCCTCCCATAAAGTTTTTCCCAGGTGGATTTTTAATTTGAATGATGTAAAAATAAAAAGAGCCAGGGGAATAAAACCCATGATGATGGTTAAGAGTAAGTACTCTGGTGTCGCTAGTAATTCGGTAATTTTTTCCGCGGGATAAAGAAAACCCATCACCGTCAAGGGGATGATTATCCCCAAAATAGTCCACAAAACCAAGGTACGGATTTTCATATTTAAAAAAATTAAAGTGATGTTTTTCATAGTTGGAAATATCCTGTTCCCGTGGTGCGAAGTCTTAATTTTTTCACACACCCGGGTTTTAAAATATCTTCCATTATTTTCACAAACTCATCCCATCGCCCTTCGGGAATGTAAACTTGAATCGTCCCGGCGAATCCCCCTCCGTGGACCCGGCAGGCGCCTTGATCGTTTAAAAAAACTTCCGTGATACCCAAAGCTAGAGCCACTTCCTGATCCATCACCGCGCCCGAAGGAATCACATTCTGCAGCAGTCGCCAGGATGAGGAACCGGATTCTTTCACCAGGGAAAACCAGTGGGATAGATTGTCCTGTTTTAAAGCCTCCACCATCCGGGGTACCCGGAGGTTTTCTCCGTAGAAGTGAAGGGCCCGAAGAATGGCCCTATCTCCATGGACCCCCCTGAGAGCACTTATGTTTTTAAGGAAAAACTCTTCTTCCACATCCCGAAGGTGCTGTTTACCCAGGGCGTTGGCCAAGGCCTTCATCTCTCCAGGCACGGCGGCGTACTGGGGTGTGAGCTCCGCATGACTTCCTCCCGTATCCACCACCCCCAGAATCCACCCCTGGGTGGAAAAATCAAAGGATAAATTGTTAAAAACTGGTTTTCCAGGGTCTTGGAAGTCAATCTGGGTGATCCCACCCAGGGCGCTGGCCATTTGATCCATGAGACCGCAGGGTTTATGGAACCATCGGTTTTCCGCTTCCTGACCGGTTTGTGCCAGTTCCACCGGGGTGATCCGTCCCTCGTTATAAAGGCCGTTGAAAACCGTGCCTAAAAATACCTCCACCGCTGCGGAGGAGGAGAGTCCGGAACCTGGCAGGACGGTGGAGTCCATCACACCTTCCCATCCTCCCACCAGATATCCCCGGTGAGAGAGGGCTCCGGCTACTCCTCTTATCAAAGCCTCCGTGGTGCCTTCTTCGATCTTTTTTGGTGACAGGGATTCCAGATTCACTTCAAAGGGTTTTTCCCAGCCCCGGGAGTGGAGAAGGATGCGGTTATCATCCCGTAGGGCGGCGACACCCAGTACATCCAAGTCCACGGCTCCGGCCAAAACCAGTCCATGGTTGTGGTCTGTGTGGTTCCCTGCCAGCTCGGTTCGCCCGGGGGCTGTGGCTACCAGGGAAGGATTGCGTCCAGAATAGTGGTGATGGAAATCTTTGATGAGTTCGTTTAGCCTAATTTTTTGGGCCGAGAGGGTCTCTCCTGGATACCATTGGGATAAAATCTCATCGTGGATTGCGGGATCTGCCATGGAACACTCCTGGGAAAATGGTAGGTGCAACCTTCCCGGGTGTCAAGCATGGTTTGGGTCCGATTATTTATAAATTGTGATAGAATAATTCTTATGAAAATAACGACGAGCCCTTGGGGTATGGATTCCCAAGGCCAAAGTGTAAGCCGGTTTGAAACCACATCTCCCTCGGGGATCGCCGCAGTTTGGACGGACTGGGGGGCCTCCTTGATTTCCCTAAAGGTCCCCAGTAAAAACCATGGTATTCAAGAGGTTCTTTTAACCTTTGATACCCTGGACCAGTTAGTCCGCCGAGGCCGATTTTTTGGGGCGGTGGTGGGGCGGTGGGCCAATCGCATCGCCCTGGGAAAATTTACCCTAAACGGCATTCCCCATCAACTCACCATCAATAATGCTCCCCATCATCTTCACGGTGGCCGCAGCTCTTTTTGCCAACGCCTGTGGCGTGCCGAGCCTTTTGAAAAATCCGATCGGGCTGGGGTAATCTTCCGACTCAGGGATCCCGCCGGAAGTGAAGGTTATCCTGGGAACCTGGACGTGGAAGCGGAGTACTGGCTCACGGATACCGGGGAACTAGGGTGGGAGTTGAGGGCCACTGGTGACGAGCTTACCATTGTGAATCTGGTGAACCATGCCTACTGGAACTTGGCGGGGCCCGCCTCGGAGTCGGTACTGGAACATAAAGTGACCATGGAATCGCGATTTTATTACCCCGGGGATGAGACTAACCTTCCCAAACAAACCTTGGAGCTGGTTTCGGGAACTCCTTTCGACTTTCGATCCCCTAAGACCCTGGGGCGGGATTTCTTTGCCACAGGTAATGGGTATGACCATTGCTACATCTTGGAGGCTCCCCCAGGGGATGATCTTATAAAGGCCGCAACCCTAGAGGACCCTTCCACCGGGAGGAAGATGGAAGTTTTCACCACTTCTCCTTGTGTGCAACTTTACACGGGAAATTTCCTGGGAGGAGATGAGGGAGCCGGGGGACGTCGCCATGTGAAGTACAGCGGGGTTTGTTTGGAAACCCAACTTGTACCGGATGCTCCGAATCGGCTCAATCTACCCCCAGGACATCCCTCGCCCCTTCTCAGGCCGGGGCAATTGTGGCGTTACCGAACTATTCACCGGTTTACCTGGTAAGACACCTATGCTGTTTTAAGAAAGTTGACAATCACTTCCCGGTCCTGGGCGTTGAGCTCCATAAATTCCATGGCCGTGAGGTACCATTCACCTTGGGCTTCAGAGCGAATGGATGCGGCGTCCACATCCAAAAATGGGGTGTCTTTCAGGGGAAGGTGGAGTCTTAAAAC
>CAZUXL010000110.1:5427-10657 GCA_964624355.1 uncultured Spirochaetales bacterium | reverse complement strand
CGCTTCCCAGAGCGCCCGGGTTTCCATGGGGGGAAGGCCCAGGGCCTTCTGTCTGTGGGAAAACCACTGGTCAAACGGGGGGCGGGGGTCAATTCTTAAATATTCCTGGAGAAGACCGGCAGGGTTCATGGGTTACCTCCCTTTCAATATACCAGATGGAGGGTGTTTTCAAAAGCGGACAAACTGGATAAAATAATACCCATGACCTTCGATGATGCTCTGAAAGTTGGCCTGACCCGGGCGTTTATCCTGGGTATTTGGCCCCGGTCCTACAGTCGCCTTCTCCCCCTTAAGCCCTTACTGGCCGCCGTTCCCCCCCGGGAAGAGCGATCCGGGGGACTACAGGACATTCCAGCGGATAAAATCATCGGTACGGAAGACCGGAGCGAGGACTTTTCCGATGGTTTTTTTCCCATTCGCCGTCATATGCGCCAGCGGTGGGAAAAGATTTACGGTCTCATGGACAGGGGGGAGTTAAACGAACCCTTAAAGGTTTTGGAGTACGGCGGGTGCTATTTTGTCCGGGATGGGCATCACCGGGTTTCTGCCGGTAGGGCTTTGGGTGTGGAATTTTTCTCCGCTGAGGTTACCCACCTTAAAATTGATGTGAAACTACCTCCGGCCATGACCTTGGAAAAAATTCCCCTTCTCCAGGCTAAAAATCGGTTTGAAATGGAGACCGGAGCTCTCCAGATCCTGGGAGAGAGACATTTTCGGGTCCGCCTTCCCCTGACCTGGGATATACTGGGGCGCAATATCAACCAGGGACACAAAACCTGGTTTCGCAGGGTATTTAACCGGGAGCCTTCCCAGGATGAATTGGTTACCAATTGGAACCAGGAAATTTATCAATCCACCTTGGAAGAAATTCGAAGAAGAGCAGTGCCTTCCTTGTTTCCCGGCTGGGATGATACGGATATTTATGTGGATATCATGACTTACTGGGAAAGGGAATTTCCCGGGGAATGGTTTCAGAATGTATTTACCACCTACCTGGGGCGGGCTCGAAAACTGAGTCTGCGCCGCATGGTCTTGCATGGGTTTCATTCCCTGGGGCGCAGAATCTTTCAGAGGGTGGAAGAGGAGAGGCAGCATTTTCTCCGGGTATCTCGTCTCAGGATTTTCCGTCTGGAAGCCCGGTTGCCTCGGGGCGGACGGCGATGGTACCACTTTCTAGAGAAACAGCTCATGGGCCCTCATTATCGATATCTCCGGGAAAAACTAGGGCGGGTACCCCTGATGGATGAACTGACCACCAGCTGGTACGACACCCTGTTTTTTCCTGCTCTCTGTCTTTGGGAAATCAGCTCCACGGACATCCCTTTTTCTCAGTTTTATCCCGGGTGGATGCTGGCCTGGGGAAAAAATCTGGTAAAAAATGGTCAGCTCCTACCCTTGGATGAATCATTTAAAGCCTACCGAAGGGGCCTTTCCACCAGAATAAAGAATCGTTTGAGCCGGATTTTCAGTCTCTAAAAATTCCCTTGACCCTCAGGAGGCTTTGGGCTAAGTTTGCCTTAGAAGACTACCGGGGGAGGGGCGATGGATACATCATATATTCCTGAACAAGCCCAATCTCTCATCGAAGCCCGTTCCTGGGCGGAATTAGCCCGTACCTCCATTCCCTGGCCGGAAGATTCCCTGGTAACCCCGGAACTTTATGATCTTTTTCTAACCCTGGAGAAAGTGGACCAGGTACTTTTTTTCCGCTCCCTCCCCAAAGATTTGGCGGTGAGTGTATTTGCCAGTTTTGATAACGACACAGCGGAATCCCTTCTAAAAAACCTTACTGATCAAGAAACCAGAAATCTTTTGGATGAATTGGACCCCGATGACCGAACTTATCTCTTGGGTGAACTTCCCGGGCCGGTGACCATGAGATTGTTGAATCTTCTCTCCCCTGAGGATTTGAAGGAAGCCCGAGCCCTCTTGGGGTATCCAGAAGAGAGCGTAGGCCGGCTAATGAGTCCGGGTTACATCATAGTGAAACCCCACTGGACCTTAGAACGGGCCTTGGACCAGATCCGGGAGCGGGGTCAGGACCTGGAAACCGTGGATATGATCTATGTCCTCGATAAAAATCTAGTTCTCCAGGATGCCCTTTCCCTCCAACGCCTAGTTCTGGCAGACCCCCGCAGGCACGTGGAAGATATCATGGACAATTCCTTTGTTAGTATCAGGGCTTTCGAAGATAGGGAGGAGGCTGTCCGGCTCATGCAGCGGTACAACCGCACGGTACTTCCAGTTTTAGATGACCAAGGGCACATGTTGGGAATTGTAACCATCGACGATGTGCTTGTAGTGGCAGAGGAAGAAATCACTGAGGATTTTCAAAAATCCAGCGCTGTGGCCCCCTTGAGGGCGGATTACTCCGATTCATCCTTTGGCAAACTTTACTTTTCCCGAATCGGTTGGTTGGGAATTTTAGTGGTTTTAGGAATGGTGTCCTCGGGTATTTTGGCGGGTTTTCAGTCCACATTGGCCTCGGCCATGGTCCTTTCCTTCTTCATTCCCATGATTATTGGAACCGGAGGAAATGCTGGAACCCAGGCTTCTGGCCTCATGATCCGTGCCCTGAGTACCGGGGATGTGAAGCTGGAACAGTGGTTTAAAATTCTCCTGCAGGAATTGCTCATGGGCATGCTGCTTGGGGTTTCCTTGGGGATAATGGGGATGGTTTTGGGGTATTTTCAAGGGGGATGGATGGTGGGATTGACAGTCTTGACCTCCATGACTGTGATGATGATTATTACTAACCTCCTGGGGGCGCTTTTACCCTTTATTCTTACGAGTCTGGGACGGGATCCCGCAGTGGCCTCGGGGCCACTCATCGCCTCTGTCGCAGACGGTGTGGGATTGGTGGTTTATTTGTCCTTAGCTCGTTGGATTCTGGGTCTCCCATCCCCCCTTTGACAATTCATCCCCCCTAGAAGACAATGAAGCCATGAGAAAGTTAAGCTTGATTTTTGCATTTCTAGGAATCGTTCTAAACTTAGGGGCCCAATCCTCCCCGCTGATCGAAATTTACACCGCTGCCGGTACGGAGGATGAAAGACTGGGGATAATGCGCCGCATCTTGGAAAACGGTGAGGTGGTACCCCAGGACTTTTATGTGACCGCTTTGAATGAACTATTGGCAAGACAGGTGGACAGGGGTACTCCCCAAGAACTGGAAAAGAAATATCAGTTAGCCAAACTTATTATTCAAGGTTTTGGGGACAATCCACCCCTCATATCATCAGTACCTCTTTGGACGTTTTATGAGGAGGTGAAGGATCCGGTTCTTCGGGGAATCGCCTTGGGTGCTTTTTCAAAAATTGAGAGCACCGACCGAATCTCCAAACTTATAAGAATCCTGATCAGATTAAACCAAAGTGCGACAAAAACAAGGAATGAGGAGATTTTGGCCTATTCTGCGATTCAGGCTCTGGCGGGAACCGGTTCCCCCGAGGGGTTTGAAACCCTCTTTGCCGCCTCGAAGTCCTGGTATTCCCCTTTTTCTAAAGTGAAAGAATTGGCGGCATCCTCCTTGGAGCAATTAGAAGGGGATGTATCCGAGGGATTAATAAATATCATCGTTTGGTCCCTGGATTTTGAAGCAAAAACCCTGGCTTTGGAGTCCCTGACCCAAGGTAATCATTCCCAGGAGAAAAAAATACAAGGTGCTAAGGTCGCCTTGGAACAAGGTTTAAAGTGGCAGCCGGGGAATGATAAGGAAATCTACCTTTTAGCCCGCCTCCGACTTTTAGCCTTGGACACCCTTAAAGCCCAGGGCGATAGGGATCCAGAGGTCGTACCTCTGATTCAGAGGTCCTATCTCAAGGCTTTTGATACGAGCGAACAACTCCGGTCCCTGGAAGTCCTGGGTATCAACGGAACCAATGAGTCTGTACAAGTTCTTACTGAAATCTTAAGACGACTCAACGATAAAAATAAAACCGCCGGACTCCCGGAACAAGAACAAAGTCAGGTCAGGCAAATCATTACAAGTTTGGGTATGACAAAGAATCCCAATGCCCGGACAGGTCTTATGGAAATTGAGTTTAGTCTTTACACCCCAGCCATCGTCAGGGAATCAAAAAAAGCCTTGGAGACCCTCCCACGATGACCCCCCCGGTCACAGTCGGATTAACCGCAGTCATCATGGCTGTGAAAGATTATGAAGCCCGTGTTCTCACCTTAAAGGATCAGGGGGACTTGAGCCTGCCTAACGGGGGTTTCGATCCAGAAAGGCATAGGACTTTAGAACTTGGTCTGAGATCATGGGTGGATGAACAAACGGGTGTGCACCTGGGTTATGTGGAACAGCTTTACACCTTTGGTAACCGACACCGGGATCCCCGTCCCGAGGTAAGGGATCACCGGATTGTCACGGTGAGTTATTTAGCCTTAGTGGGCCCAGACCAACTTCCCCGAACCCCCGAAGGATTATGGACCCCGATTTATGATTTTCTGCCTTGGGAGGATCAGCGGAAAGAGTTTTTCGGAACCATGGAAAAACTTACCCCCGACTTGGAAGATTGGGCACGGGAGGTGGACTCCCCTGAAGAAACCGAACTTCGCCTAGGGCGAATTCGGGGGCTTTTCGCCCTGGGGACCACCCCCTGGGACCCGGAAAAAGCCATTCTTCGGTATGAACTTCTTTACGAGGCCGGACTTGTTTCGGAAAGTCATAGGGACTGGGCATCCTGTACGCCGGAAGAACGGGCACAGCTTCCCATCAAATGCCATTGTATGGGAGACCCTCACCAGTGGGAAAAGTCCAAAACCCGGGGACGGGAGATGATCATGGATCACCGGAGAATATTGGCCTCTTCTTTGGGAAGAATTCGGGGAAAAATCCGCTACCGACCAGTGATTTTTGAACTGGTCCCCCAGGAATTCACCCTTTTACATCTTCAAAAAGTCTCTGAAAGTCTCACAGGTGTTCCTCTTCATAAAGGGAATTTCCGCCGGCTTCTGATTCAAGACGGTTTGGTCAAAGAAACCAGTAAAAAGGACACCAGTCAACCAGGACGGCCGGCGGCTCTATTTAAATTCAGAGCGAGTGTGGTCCAGGAGCGCCCCGCCCCCGGTCTTAGAAGAGGATTTCCATAACCTACTGCGGCTCAAGCCCTGGGCGCGTCGTCCTTGCTCGATATTTCTCACCGCGTCCGCCACACCCAGGGTTGGAATCGGCCTTGCTCGGCGGGCCGTTGCGCGCCGGGCCTCATCCAAAACGCTTGATCGC
>CAZUXL010000110.1:0-5327 GCA_964624355.1 uncultured Spirochaetales bacterium | reverse complement strand
TGGGGGTGTAAGATGGTTAATTTACTGGAAAAGTTAAAGGCGGGGGCCCGTGTGGTGGATGTGAGGTCTTCGGATGAGTTTGCTGAGGAACATTACCCCAAAGCTATCAATATCCCTGTGGATCAGATTCAGTCTCGTCTCGGGGAATTTGGCCCTTTAAATACTTCTATTGTGTTTTATTGTGCTTCGGGAGCTCGCAGTGCTTTTGCTGCTCGCATACTTAAATCTGCGGGTTACACCGATGTTCTTAACGCCGGTGGCCTCTCGGATATGCCCGGTTTCTAAACCAGCTGCGTATTGAACCGCTCCCTCATCTATAATACAATGGAGAGGGAGTTTTTTTTGCCCGATAAAACCGACGATATCATTCTAAACAACTATAGCCTCCTCCGTGAAGTGGGAATCCTCGAGTATATCGATACCCTGCAAAATAAAATCAAAGGGTTGGAACAACTCTTGGACGACGCTGAAGCTATTTTTCACAAAAAAACCGTGGGTGATCTGGCTTCGTATGTGATGAACCAGCTCCTGGACAGATTTGTTCCCTCCTATCTCACCTTCATCCTTCAAGAGGATTATGGGTCTGATAAAGCCGAGATTATATGTTTTAAAAATATGAAACCCATTGAGTCCCCCTTCCAATTGGCCTCCATGGATCCTTATAAACGGCTTTTCTCCCTTTCTCCCACCACTATGGATTTCAATGCCTTTGAGTACATCGTGGGACGTCCAGAGCTTACGGATCTTTTTAAGGTGCTGCTTCCCTCGAAAGTCATGCCGATCATGGGATTTGACGGGGTTCATGGATTTATTATCGTGGGAAAGAAGGTGTTGGGTGATGAATATACTTCGGAGGAGATGATTTATCTCGACCGGTTGGTGAAGTTTATTTCCATCACATTTCAAAATAACATTCATTACCACCAAGCCATCACCGACAAGAAAACTGGATTGCGAAATCATTCCTACTTTATGTTGCGCTTGGAGGAAGAGCTGGCCCGAAGCCGGCGGTACAAACACCAGGCGACGCTTCTCATCTTCGATGTGGACTTCTTTAAAAAATTTAATGATACCTACGGACATATCGCCGGTGACCTGGTTCTGGCGGAGGTTGGAAAGGTTCTCTTGGACAGCGTCCGAGCGGAGGATGTGGCGGCCCGGTTCGGCGGAGAAGAATTTGTTCTTTTGTTGGTTCAGTGTAATGCGAACTATGGTTGGTTGATTGCCGAGAGGATTCGTAAACGGATTTCTGAGATGAAGGTGGAATTTGAAGGGAATGTTTTGAACATCACCACATCCGTGGGAATCGCCCATCTTTCATCCGAGGGGAAAATCCCCGACGCATCCACCCTCATTCATCAAGCAGACCTGGCCTTGTATAACTCAAAAGACCGGGGGCGAAACCGCACCACGGTCTACGATCAAAGTTTAGCCCGGACCTGATTTCTTAAAATCCTACAGAGGCTCCCGTAAACCAATAGGTTTTATATCCGATGTCATAACTGGAGTCAGGCCAGCGGAAAGATCCGCCAAGGGTCATAGGGGAGGATGTGGACCAACCTGGAAAGTCCAAATTGATCCCGTATCCCGCATAAAAAGTGAAAAAATTCCATTTTACCCCCAAGGAACCCCGGGTCCCCACGTAGTGCCCTGCGGTTTCTGCCATATTCCAAGGATTGATCAGACCCGCTTGTTCAGGGAGGAAATACATGCCTGTTTCCAACCCTAACCACGTGGCATCACCCCAAATCTTACCCAGGGAAAAACCGCGAATGAGGTTCCGTGTACTTTTTAGATATTCTTCACTGGGGAGGCCGAGGGATAAGGCTGTATAAAATCCATTGGCACCCCATTGGTAGGAATTCCAACGGTAACCCAGGGTATCACTGGTATAGTGGACCCGATGAATGGCGTTGTCGGAAATGGTGATCAAACCGAGAGCCAAACCATCCACATGGGCAGAGATGTTCACCAGTCCCAACTGCAGGCCCTGGAGCTGGGCGGATTTATTGATAAGTCCCACTTGGAAGCCATTTAAGTCTTCCGCCACATTTAAAATCCCAGCAGTTTGGAATCCTTTGAGACTACCGGAAATATTGAAGATCCCTGCGGATTGAAACCCGCTCAAGTCCCCAGAAATATTGAAGATTCCTGCTCCTTGAAAGCCCTCAAGATTTCCCCCGGTGATGTTGAATATCCCTGCTCCTTGAAAGCCTTTGAGACTCGCCCCTACGATATTGAAGATCCCGCTGCTCTGAAAACCATTCATTTCTCTGGGAACTATGTTAAAGATTCCCGCACTTTGAAACCCTTTGGCGTTGTTCCCAGCCAGATTGAAAATTCCTGAGGCTTGGAAACCTTCCAGGGTCCCAGTATTCACATTTCCTATTCCTGAAGCTTGAAACCCCGTGAGTCGGCCCGAAAAGTTTAGTAGACCGGCTACTTGGAAGCCTGTGGTTTCTGCGGTCTGGGAAATAAGCCCATGGGCGCTCATTTTTACACTTTTATTAAAACCGGGGTGCAGTTCTAAACCGGGAACCAGCCCCAGGTTAAAATCGTAGGCTTGAATCTGGGAAGGAAGTTGTTCTTCAGCGGGATCTTCGGGATTGAAAAAGGGTAAAAAGGCTATTTTTGGTAAATGGGGTAGGGCAATGGTGATGGTGTTAGTTGATTCATCCATGGATACGAGGTCAGTACCCGCTTCCTGTACAATCGGATCACCCCGGGTTCTATTGATCTCCCTTCCACTGGGCTTTAAATCTCGAGAGGTGAGAATTTTCACGTCTCCTTCCGCCAAGGTTTGTCGGCCGGTGAGGTATTGGGTCTGGTTTTGGAGGGAAATGACATAATCCCCGGCACCCAAGGCCAGAGGGGTCTGCTCTCCGGCTTTTTTATCCACCTCCGCCATTAGTTGCCCTCCGGCCGTTCGGACGTAGACCCGGCCTTGGAGTTCATTACTTAAAACCAGGCGGGAACTTTGAACGTTGATATCCGTAAGGACCAGATCCCCGGTACCGGAGAGTTGAATGTCATAGGAGGGGTGCTGAGGGCCTGCAAGGGTATTTTCCGTCCTCGCCAAGGTTTCTTTAAACGCATGCTGGTAGATTTCATTTAAGGTAACCCGGCCGTCTCCGGTGGTATCCGCCGCACCCCGAAGTCCTGATATTAAATAATAGGTAAAAAATGAACCGCCAATCCTGTCGGATTCTTGACTGGCTTCATTTTCCGAGGAGGAAGTGAGGTAGGCATGTCCTTTTAACACCGAGGAGGCATCCACTAAAAAGGGTGCTGCTTTGATGCCCCCTTTCAATCGGGTAAAGGCTCCGGAGGAACAGGAATCCAAAATGGCTATTCTCACATCGGCGTTCAGATCGTTCAATGCATCCCTGAGTACGGGATAGGTCAACTTCTCCTGGGCTAACAGAAGCCCTTCCTCGTCCGAATGTCCTGAGTAATAAAAGATAAATTCCACCCGTTTGGCCTGGGTGTGGACGTCCCTGATTTTTTTAGAGAAATTCTTCAAAGTTTCCAGAACCCGGGCGGAGGTGGGGTCCGTGAGACTTTGGGTATCCTGGGGGGATAATCCACCCAATTCCTGCATAACAGAAGACAAGGCTGAAGCATCGGAATTGGAGTACCGCAGGGCATCCCGACCGGATCCGCCATTATTGGCACCCACAAACAGGCCGTAGCGAAGCAAGCTGTCCTGGGAAAATCCTGGAAGGGCAGAAGCAATAAAAGTCAAAATAATTAGGATTTTTTTCAAATTCTTCAAGGTACTCATGATTACTTTTCCTTCCGGAGGGTGAGACTAGAAACTTTGACCCCGGGTCCTCCGGCTTTGAGCTCTCCATTCTTGATTTGAGCCGTGACTTTGGATATTTCAAACGCCTGGTCGGCGGTCACAAAGAAAAAGTTTTCAAAGTTTGGGGCGTCGTCCAAGATATAAGAATAGGGAAGAATGAATTCTCCCGGTTCCAGGGGTTCAGAAAATGTTCCCTGGGCGGGATAATGGACTGTTATCATCCCGCGGCCATCCAGTGAAAACAAGGCCCCATAGGTTTTTTTAAAGACGGTGATGCTGAGTTGAAGCCGGTCTCCCTGGTGGGCAGGGGCTTGATTTTCCAGTAACTGAGGTTCTGCCCCCGCTTGGCGAAATACGGAAAACCGGGGTTCTCCGCCTTTAAGTCTTTCGCCCTGAGTGTCCGTGATGAAGCTGTTCCAGGGTAGAAAAAAGAGGGCTAAAACCGCAGCTGCCGCCAGGGGTGTCCAGGTGAGAAGGGTGAATTTCCCTTTTTTAGATCCCAAAGAGGGGGCAACAGTGTCCTCTGCGGCCTTTTTAAACCGGGCCATCATGAACTCGGGAGGATAGGCGAAAAGAATCTCCTCATTGGAGGTTCGAATTTCCTGGGTGATGGAACCCTGTTCTTCCTTGTTCCAAGGGAGGATTGCCGAAGGGGAAAGTTCCCCCAGAACCATCTGTTCTTTCAGTAAAGCTTTTTCATTCATAATACCGCCTCCCTCAGGGCTTTACCCCGTTCTTTGATCTTGGTCAGTCGCTTTCGTATACCGGACACGGACATTCCCACCGCCGCAGCGGCTTCTTCCAGGGTCAGCCCATCCACAAAGTAAAGGACGGCCAAGGTTCTGCTGGATGCCAGATCCCCTTTAAAAAATTCATCCGTCAAATGCCGGGCAATACTCCGGTCCGTGTGGTCATCCACCCCGGCAATTTCCTGAAGTATTTCATCCTCCCAGGTCTGAGGTTGTTTCACTTCTTTTCTAATAATGTTAAGGCAGATGTTAGTGGCCATGGTGTAAAGCAAACTTGAGAGTCCCCGGTCTTCCAATTTCTCTTGAAGGCGGATCACTTGTACGAACACATCCTGCAGGGCGTCCAGGGCCCGTTCCTCCTGCTTTAGGAGTCCACGGCACCTTCTAAGAACCATGGGTCCGTACTTCACATACAATCCTTCCACATCTACTGCCACTCAGCCCTCACTTTTTAATCAATCCAATCATCTTCCCAATCTTCCATTTCTTCCTGAACCAGTTCTTCCGCAGTTTTTCGATCTTGGTTCACCGATGGTGACTGGGGAGGTTGCTTTTCTTCCACAGGGGCACAAGCTTCCGGCTGGTTCCCTTGGCTTCTAGTGTTCCGGTTTCTCGGAGGCGCTATTTCAATTTTCCCCGTGGTGAATCCGACGTAAATCCCAAATTGAACCCCGCTAAGAGGATAAGGGTCGATGGGGGCACCGGGAACAGCCCAATTTACCTCATGGTAATTCAGCCGGGCACCCACCAGGATGTTATCCAAGCTCACAGAA
>CAZUXL010000109.1:1353-10689 GCA_964624355.1 uncultured Spirochaetales bacterium | reverse complement strand
GATCACTTGGGTTTCCGCTCCGAAGAGTACTAAGCCTTCTGCAAGACTGGCGTAAGCCTTGATTTCACTTCTCTCCCAGAGCAGGGCGCCAAATTGGCCGTCCCGGGATTGGATGGTTCCATCTTTTTTGAGCAGAAGGAGTTTACCTCCCTCCACTTGGCCTTTCACATAACTACCTTCCACCTGGGCTACAATCCTTCCGGTGGCGCTGTTTAACAGGGTCACGCCCTCAGTTCCCAGGACGTAGAGGCGATTGAGGCCTGTCCAGAGGGTCTTTGCCCCCATCACGCCCTTGGAAATCCAGCGGCTGGCATTGTTCCCTGGAATGGTTACTGGATTGTACCGGCTTTCGCCCCTATCCATACCCTCTCTCGCCCAGAGGTTCAACGTGACGGCGAGTCTAAGCTCTTTGCTCGTGATCTTTCCTGTTTCATCGGTAGCCTCGAAGGTGAGGGTTTTTGTCTCTTCCCTGGTCGGGATGCCTCTGATTTCTCCTGTGCGGCTGAGACTCAGTCCCAGGGGTAGATCTCCTTCTTTCACCTTCCAGTAAACGGTCCCCTCAGAGAAGATGGTATCGAGCTTAGCCTGGTAGGGAGCATCCACAATCCCATCAGGGAGTCGGTTGGTGGTGATTTCGAACACTTCCCCTACCCTAACTCTCAGAATCCGGTGAACTTCCACTGTTCCCGCGCGTCCGGTGATGGTCACCGAATAGGTTCCCATGGGTACGTTTAAAGGGACCTGAAGGGTAAGATTTACTCCGGCATTGGGTTTGACCCATTTCTTGTCCAAGCTCACTGTCAAATTGCCGGAAGTGTCCGTAGCTTCCAGATCTACCCGGCTGGCGTACCCCATCACTTGAAGACTCAGGTTAATAATTTCCCCCGAAACCGCTCTTACTTCTGTTTTATTGAGCTTCAAGTCGAAGCCAAGAGTTTTTACAAAGAAATTAGGCCCTAAGGCTGTTTGGCCTCCTGCGTTTATGCTCAGAATGCCTTGTGAGACTCCAGTGGGTACTATGACTTTCACCATCGTTGGCGACCAGAAACTCACGCTCATAGGTGTTGTTCCCAAGGTCACTGTCCCGTTTTGTGTTCCAAAACCCGACCCATAGAGGATCAGTTCATCCCCAGGGAATCCTGCATAGTCTGACAGGTTGGATATCACTGGGGCAATAAATCCTTGTCTTAGTTGAATGGTCAAGGGAAGGTTATGACCACTTTGGGATATCAAGGAGATGTTGACATCTCCTTCCACGGCATCGTTGGCAGGTGTCACATCGACCTGAATGGCAGTACCCACCGAGGCAAACCCTGGATTCACAGTACCTGTCCATCCGCTGGGGAGTCCCGCCAAACCTAAGGACAGAATGCCGTCAAAACCATTCTTTCCTTCCACTGTGGCAAAGAAACTCACTGGACTTCCTGGTCCGGTGGTCACCTGGGTCAATTGTCCCGTCAAAACAGCTACAGGTTCCTGAATCGTCACCGTGGTCTGGACAGTTTGTCCCCCCGGTCCCGTAACCACGATAGTTTTTACTCCTCCGGTAAGATCGCTGGGGGCCTGGAAGCGTATAAGCCCTTCACTCCGGTTCAAGGGAAGCTCCCGGCCATCAAAAACAACCTTTGTTCCTGGGATGAAGTGTTCACCATAGAGACTTACTTCGGGGGTTTCGCCCTTCTTCCACAAACTGGGAATAATCGTCTCAATCACGGGAGCGGGATAAGTAACTTGGACCGTCAGGGTGAGGTCTGTAAACACCAGAGGATCCAGGGTGCTGACCGCGGTGATTTTTATCCTATAGGTGCCCGCTGCCAGGGTTGATGTGGTGTTGATCTTGATAGGGACTAAGAGATTACCCGAGGCATTCGCGTCACTTAAAGAGACAGGTTCCCTGGCTACCGACGTAAAGAGTCCAACTACAGCAGCTTGAGCTGTTAGTGTTCCCTCTTCCTCTAGCTTTATAAAGTCCTTGTCCGAGAGTAGTCCTTCATTCGTCACCTGGAGTTTAAAGCTTCCTTCGGTCCGATTCCCCAGGGCCCCTAGGGTCATTTGACCATCCCAAGATTTGCCGGCTACTAGGTCAATAGTCTTCGTAGGTTCACTCCAGCCGAGGGTGTACCCCACAGGTTGGGATCCGATCACTACGGTAGTTTGGGCACTGGGACCTTGTAGTCCTTGTGCGTCGTAAGGGACGATGGTTACATTCAAACTGGTCCCCGGTGCATAGCCGCCGAAACGGATGTAGTTAAGAGCCCCCAGGTCCCGCTCTTCCAGCTTCCCTGCATCCTCAATGGTTAGCAGGAAACCCTTAGCCAGGTCTGCATTGGGGTTGTCATACCAAAGTTCAAAGGCGTCGTTGCCGCTTAAGGCCATCCGAAGGTTAGTCACAGCCTGAAGATCACGGCCTGAGTGATCTACCACGATACTTCCTGGGGCGTAAGCCTGTAATTCCGGATCATCCACACCGCCGACTCCGGCGTAGATGTAGAAATCTCCCTCTGAAAGCTCAGAAAGCGAGGCCGTAATACTAAAGCTGCCATCCTCAGCAACCAAACCGTTTCCGATTTCCTGGCCGATATAATTTTCCCGTTCCCGAGAGGCGTAAATCGTTACCGGGAGTCCCACAGCCCGCTGGGTTTTTCCTTGGATCACCAAAGTAGCCCCGGAGCTTTCCCGGCTCTGAGCCGGTGTTTCTACCGTAACTTCCGGTGCTGAAAGGACCCCCATCACGGCCACTTTGTAGATTTCAGGATTCACCACATTGGTAAGCTCGGTGGTCCATTCACCCGCTTCAGGATTCTTGACCACAAAAATCATAACTGATTCCTGATAGTAGGTTTCTACATTGGGACTATCTTGGGTATATCGAATCCCTGAGGGAGAGATAGCTGTGAGAATGGGGTCCCCTTCTGGAGTTCCCAAGACAAAAATCAGTCGTTCTACGCCAGGGTTTGCCGTCTGGGTGACACCTGAAGGACCGACGCCAGCCTGGGGACTTCCCGATCTGGATATCCCAGCGGAGGTACCGGTTCTGGCGGGTGTCGCCCCCGCATTAGTATTTCGAGCCTTGCTTCCCCGAAGTACGATCTCATCGGTTCTAAAGTGGGACACTCCCGGGGTGCTAAGACGATTTGTTAACGGTACGGCTCCCTGTCGATCCTGGGCCAAACTCATTCCGCTGGCATTCTGGGTTCGTCTCATTCCCGCAGCAGATGTGGGGGTTGAAGGGGTGTCAAGAACGTAGTCCCCCACATTGGCAAACTCCAAACCTCCCCCGTATGCCAAAAAGAGCCCCACGGTTCCCAACACGGGAATCCCAGTGACCCACCCCTTGATTCCATCTCTATTATTCTTGAAATGACCAAACTGGGCGTTGATAGAGGAAGTCCAAAAGTCACTGTCTGGAATTCTAACGCTGTAGGATCCAAACCAACCCAAATCAACCGTGAAGGTTAAAAGACTTCCTTGGCGAATTCCAAATTGAAGCCATCCGTTACCAGCCACCAAAGTCTTGCCGTTTTTCCCATAGACCCAGATTTCCACCATTCCTCGGGATATCACCATCTCGACTTTCACCATGCCGTAGAAACCCTGATTCGTCAGAGCTGCTATAACTTCAGCCCTTGCTAGACCTGAGAGAACCACCATATCACCTTTGAAAGCCATCCCCACATTTGTCACGTCGATCCATAAGGTTGTCGTGGCGCTGATAGTGGCTCCTGCGGTGGCACCGTCAATGATCCCCACGCCTAATTCCAAACGGGTACCGTTGTTAAAGAGATACCTGACTTGAGAGGGAAGTTCATCCGGAGGACCAAAGGCGATACCACCTCGAATCTGATTCAGATAGAGCCCCGTGGTCATGATGGGAAGTCCCAAACCACTAAGGGTGTAGGTCATGAAAGCCCTTTTGATCCCAATGGGATAAATTGCTGACTGGTTGATGAAGGACACCTGGGCGAAGAAGGTCCCGATTCCCGGAACCGCACATTCTCCTTGTGCATTGATTTTATAAGACCCTTGAGTCAGTTCAAAACTCCCCTTCATCTTACGGAATCCTAGTCCTGGTCCAGCGCTGAAGTCTGGGATACTGAATTCCCCTCCCCCAAGGTTTACAGCTGAATAGGATACAGAAACTCCGTTTAGAATAATTTCAGCCCCACCCATGGCAGCAGGAGCTCTCAAGCCTACTTTAGTAAACCCAAGAGTTCCGGTAGAAACATTCAGACTTGGATTGTTCAAAAACAGTTTAAAACCAACCAGATCGGTTTCAATGGAAGGCGCCACTGCTTCGCCGTAGAAGCCACCGCTAGTGTAAAACCCGGCATTCTTCAGCTCAAAAGGATAGTTGTTCAGCGGACTCGGTAGTGTTAATTTCAGATTTTCAATGGAAATACCTTCAGTATTGAAGGACAGATTCTTCAAAACAGCCTGAAATCCAGCCAATTGAAAGTTCCCACTGGGCAAGGTCGCCTTGAGGTCTGTAAGGGTTCCTTGCCAAGTCATGGCTAAGTTAACCAAGTTGATAGAACTAATTTTCAGAGGGAATGTAGCAGGGAAGTTCAAGGCTCCAGCCAAGGAAAAGCCGGTGGAACTTAAATCTAGCTTGGTAAACTCAGCCTTGATACCCGCAAAGACATCAAAGGAAATGTTACTAGTGAGCCCTGCTGAAAACTCCACAAGACCCGAGACCGAGGAGACTTTTAGTACCTTAATGCTAAGCCGCTTTCCCGATAATCCAGAGGGTAGGTTTGTTGCGGGAAGCACTAAATCACCGGTGGTTGTAAAGAGTATCTCGTTGTTATTAACCTTGGTAACCGACACGGCCCCTTTTTCAAGAGCTACCACACCGAAAACACTAGCGCTTAATCCGCTGGCGCTAATGTTAAGGGCTTGCAGGGTACCATTTGTATCAATCTTAAAGGTAGCTATGGTGATCGGCATTCCCGCTAAGCCCGAAGGGAAGCTAGAAGGTAAATACACCGTTCCTGAAAGACTTAAAATTAAGGTGTTTGAATTGGGGTTTTCCTTGACCATGGAAAGCACCCCGCCTTTCAGAGGCAACAGCCCTAAGATGTTGGTATCGGGAAAATTAAACGCCACATCCAAGGTTTTTACACCCCCTGAGGTAGTGAAAACAAAATCGGAGAACACACACTCAGCTCCCGCAATCCCGGTGGGAAATTGACTACCAAGAATCAAGGTTCCCCCCAGGGAGAATTGGTAGTCCTTGCCTCCCCCGACTTTATCTACCATCTGGGCTGAAACCGTTCCATCCATCAATTTTATACCAGGAAAGAGAACATTCTCCCCGGCTAGAGTTAGACTTGCTGAAAAATCTTCCAAGGTTCCGTTAGTATTGATCTTACAGATCCCTATGGTCAGTTCCTGATTTGCCAAAACCCCCGGAAGATCTTTAGGTAGCTTGATCGTGCCGCCAAAACCAACGATAAAGCCAGTTGTGGTCTTTTTCAGACTCAAGGCTCCCTTTTTCACATCAAATGCATCAAAGAGACTCACCTCAATATCATTTATATCTGCATCCAGCTTTGTTATGGCTAAGGTAGAGCAATTGACCTCAAACTTGTTAATCGTCAAGGTTTTTCCCGCCAGCCCCTTTGGAAAATTTACTCCTGTGGTCAAAGCTCCTTCGACTCTTACCAGGACATCCTGGGTCTTTACGAGACTAAGGCTTCCGCCTGTCAGGGTCACACCGTCAAAAACCTCACCGTCGAGTCCCGCCAAGGTGGCTGAAACATCCCCCAGGACCCCGGTGTGGGATATTTCAAACTTACTAAGGGTTAAAGTTTTACCCCGGAGAACCGCAGGCAATGTGGTACTATCCGGCAGTTTTGCTTTCCCCGAAAAGGAAAAGTCCAAGGCCTGAGTAACCGAGGCATGATCAAAGGCAAATTCAATTCCCCATGAAGTGAACTTAATCTCATTTAGGCTCAATTCATCGAAGTTAAAAGCCCCACTGATGGGGTCTAAGGTCATACCAGTGATGCTGGTGGATCCAATCTCCGCACCCTCAGGAAGAATTCCTGCTGGAAAGTCCAGGGTTCCGGACTGTATTTTTATTAAATAGTGCTTGCTTTCGGAATCGTATTTAATTCCGATTCCTGAAGCATGAACCGTCCAACCTTCCGTTATAGGGAAGTCGAAGGTTCCGTCGATAGAAACATTGAAGGCCAAAACTTCACCTGTGGTGGTGATGCGGAAATCCTGGATGGCCACAACCCTGCCCCCAAGACCTGCGGGCAGGGTATCTGGCAATCGCACCCGGCCTTCAAAGCCGATGACACCGGCTGAGAAGTCCAAATCATCCAAATAGAAGGTGTACCCAAAGAGTTCCAAAGGATCGACGGAAAGGCTTCCCACCTCGATATCGCCGCTGGGGGTGATATTTAGCTGCCTTAACCGGATCTGTTTACTATCCAAACTGGATGGAAGAGTGAGGATGGCTTCCCCCACGGAAAAACCACTCCCGGCAAACCTCATATTCTTAAAGAGAAACTGGATCCCGCCGATTTCAAAGGGCAAATCAGGTATGGCAGTTTCTGAAGTAATTTTTCCATCAGGATGGAAAATTAGGGGATCAAAGTAGACGGTCACTCCGCTAAACATCTCAGGAAGGGTAATGAAGCTTCTTACAGCCAAGCCTTCCTCTTCCAAGGAAACGCCCGTAATGGCAAACTTACACCCAAATAGAGTCGTTTCAAATCCAGGGAACCCTCCATCCTGAAAAAGAATGGTTCCATCCGCATAGAAACCAAGTTTTGTTAAAGGCAAACTGAGATACAAACTAGTCAGTTTTAACGTGTTGTTGTTAAAAAACACCCCCTGCTTGTCAAACCAAAAGTTGCTTCCTTCTACCGCGAGGGATCCAAAACTGTAGGTGGTACTCCGGTTTTGTATTTCAGTGGTGACACTGCCGTCACCCCCAAAGGTGATCAATCCCGGACTGAACAAGATAGGTGCGCTCCCCATTCCGGAAGGAAGGTAGATATTTCCCCCCAAGGTTAGGGCTGAATTTCCAAAGCTATACGCGGTGGCCTTAACCCAGAATCCATTCGTCGCCCGGAATTCCACCGGTACAGTTCCTGTTCCGCAGGAGACCAGGGCTCCGTCAGACCCGAGAACGAGATTCGGCATTTCCAAGAAGGAATCACCCATGACCGAGTATAGTTTGACCAGGCCTTTGTTCGCATGGATCTGTGTATCTGTCAGGGAAAAGTTTTGTAGTTCAGTGTTCCACCCGTGAATCCGGGCAAATATGGCCTCCGAAGCTGACCCTGAGTTATAGGTAGTCGCTGTTCCTGAGGGGAGAATTTTGAAATTGGGGAAGCTCACCGCCCGCCCGCCCAATGCACTGGGAAGATCTAACGTCGCCGATCCATGAATCCCTGTCGTATCAAAACCCAAAGTGGGTATCTGGAAATTCCAGTCTCCTGCAGTGAAGACGACAGGACTCACACTAAACCCTGGTTCAGTTATCCCGTCTGCCTTCCACCACAAATTTTCAAAGGAGACTACCTGGGGCGAAACCTTATCATCAAAGGTGGCCTTGAGGTCCAGGACTTCCACGTGATCGGTCACAAACTTTACCCCACTGAGGGACAAGGGGAAACCAGCTCCCGTCGCCGTCTGGGTCGTTATATTGGTGTCACTGGATCCCAGAGATCCCAGGGCATTGAGTTGAAGATTAGTAACCCCTAGATTTCCTGTCCATCCTGTAGGACCGGAAAGAGTAACCGCTGAGGCAAAAAGACCGTGAGAATTTAATACAAGACCAGTGGCACTCAGATTTCCTTTGTATAGCCCAGCGGTATTAATTGTAAAAGGATGCTCAGGGGCGTTACCTGGTGTAACAATAGTCATATCACTGACTTTTACGGACAAACCTGTGAGCGAAGGATTCCCACCTCCAAACTGTGTGGGAAAACCCTGGAATGTAGCGGTACCAATTTCTAACACGCCTCCGGAGTTCAAATGTATATTCGAACCAAGCACCCTAAAGCTGTGTAGGGTGAATTCCTTGTCGGCAGTGTTAGCAGGCAGGTCCCAACCAGGACCGTTCTCAGTCATTCTGAGTTTTGTAAAGCTCAGAAGATTCACAGAACCCTGTTCAAGCTTTCCCCCTGCTATAAGAGCCCCGTCGGTGTCAAATCCGAGATCATCCACGGTATAGATGAGCCCGGCAGCATCGGTGTAGGTAAAGATTCCATGGGAAAATCCCTCTTCCTCTATGACTTGCCCGTCCAAAGTTAGGGAGAAATTCTGAACTTCAATTTTGGTTACATTATAGCCAGTCCCCAACTGAAGTTCAGCTTTCAGGATGAATAGTCGATCTTCTTTCCACTGGTAACCTAAAATCTGGTATCGGCTGCCACTAATTTCCAACCAAGTGTCGGTCAAACTTAAGGGGTGAGCTTCCTCCAAACGAAGATCTGAGGTCAACTGAGCTTTTTTGATGGGGATTAACCGATTTTTAGTAAGTCCTTGTCCTTCATAGAAGTCCCACTGATAGCTGTTGTCATACAGACCTTGTGTGCTTATCCGGCCGTCGTTTAGCACCCAATACTGATTCTCTAGTTTTGTACTCGTTACCTGATCCACAGTCCAGGCAGAATGAAGCGGCTCATCACCTAATTTCCTCTGGGTTGTAATAGCCCTCGATGGGTTTTCGACTCTTAAGGAGGACTGGCCAAAAGTCACTTGAGGAGGAGCACTCAGGGCAATGTCGTAGGTGGACAGAATACTATTTTTCGACAACCCATACTGTGCACTCAGTCCAAAGCCTGCTTTCAACCCCAGATTGGTTACGCTGCCGGTAAATCCCGCAACCGTAAGCGTACGAATATCCGAGGTAGTCACCTCCTGGGCGTATATAAATTCACCTTCAGTACTCCACACAAAACTGGTGGGATTCAAAACCAGAGAAGATACGAGCTCTGGCTGGTTGTTCACTGTCCGGTAAAGACCGACCTGGGCCGGTAGGGATCCCAGGGCCGAAATAACCGCCCCTGCATAATCCTTCACACCTTCTATCCGATATCCATTAAAACTTAACTGAAAGGGGAACTGAAGAAATTGAGTATCTACTGCTACCCCATCCAGTCGAAGAAATGCAGTATAGACCTTTTCGTTTCCAGCGGCATCCCTTAATAAAGCTTCCACCATAAGTGGGGTATTGGCAGGTAAAGCCTGAAAGACATGAGAGCCACCATTGTCCAAGGGCCAAACGTTTAATTTTTGATCGGTCTCTTGGAAACTCCCCGAGTCTCCGCCTGTCACCCATTTCCAAATCTTAATCTGTAGGGATTCAACCTC
>CAZUXL010000109.1:0-1343 GCA_964624355.1 uncultured Spirochaetales bacterium | reverse complement strand
TCTACAGGGGCGCCCCATTTGACCTCAGTGGATCCGAATCCGTTAACTGGATCGCCTAAGGTTACGGCAGTCAAAGCTGAGGTTCCTAGAGATACCAATCCCAAAGTTGGTTTTTCCGTATCATATCGAAAAACCCTCTGGTCAAACTGAAGGTTTCCCGGATAATCCTGGGCGCAAACCTGAAGATATTTTTCACCAGAAAAACTTCCTGGAAGCCCCAAGGTTGCTTCGATTTGGGTCCCAGTCAAAGCCGTCCATCCGACCAATTCAGCAATAGTGGTGGGCAAAACGGCTTCCTCATCAGTCCAGCGGTAGTAATATGATTTGATCCCACTGAAATCCATAGGCTTTTGCCAAAAAACTTGTGCGGTCTTTTGAGGATAATAAAGGTCAGAGTTTCCATGGGTTGAAGACTGAATGGTCAAGTTTACAGGTGGTGAGGTATCCACCCTAAAACTATGTAGAATCCAATTCCCGGAGTTTAGATTGACACCAATCCCCCGAACTTTCAGAATATAGAATTGAGCGGTTGTATTCTCTGGTAAATTTAAAAGTTCTAGGCGGGCACTACTTTCCCAGGTTACCAGGCCTTCCCGGTAGGCAACGGTTTCTGTCGGACTGTCCAGGTTTCCTCTCCATAATTCCCACTGGAATTCTTTGAGAGTTTGTAATCCGGATCTAAGGGTGAAAAGAGCATCTTTCAAAGCTGTTCCCTGGGAAGCGGTCACCCTAGGATGAGTTAAAGCAACTATTGAGTATCCTTGAGGTGTGGAAACATCTACACTTACCTGCCTAAGAACAGGAGAACTCCAGTGGCCTGCGGAGTCTTGAGCAATGGAGTAAATGAAATTATTTCCACTCGCTAAGCTGATGTTTACGGAAGACGGTAGAGAACCGGCAGCATCTCCTTTATTGTAATAATCAGTCCAACCAGCCCCTCCCGTCGTCATCGTTCCCAGAGCAACAGTACTTACCTGGTATTGAATGAGGGCAACCTCACCCGCCCCTGTCCCGGCCAAGTCCGTTACTTCCAACGCCAATATTAAATTGGAATCAGAAGCCAGGTCTGTCTCGGTTAACTCAGTCTGTATAGTATTAACACTCTGGTATACCGTGAGGGAAGAGACCACAGGTGCGGTCCTATCCACCTTAAAGCCATAAGAACCCTGAGGACTTAGGTTTCCCGCATTATCCTGAGCTTGAAGGTAGAGGGTGTGAGATCCTTCCGTGAGTGTGACTGGAACAGCCAACCCAAAACTACCGTCGGTTCCCGGCGTAAAACTGGCTCCCGTCCCGGTGGATGTATCAAACCAATAACGCCAGCCCAAGGGATTGATCAAACT
>CAZUXL010000108.1:0-10718 GCA_964624355.1 uncultured Spirochaetales bacterium | reverse complement strand
TAGGACGCTTCCATCCTTTTTCCTGATTTGCAGCCAGTGGGCGCCGATAGCCAAAGGAAGAATAATTTTCCCTAGATCGCCTTCAGGTTCAAAGTATTCTTATAAACTTCCTTTAATATTTTCTGATTTCGATATTTTGGTTTGGACAACATCAAAATTATACTGTTCATTCGCCCCCCACTATGACGGCTTTAACAATTAATATGGGTAAAATACAAAAAACTCTAACCCTGCAGTTAAAATCAAATACCAGGAACGACCGAAAAAGGTAGTTTTGTTGGTAAAGTATTATACTTATTTCAATGAGGTGATTATGAAAAACTCACTATTAGGACTGATTTTTTTAACTCTTCTCTCCTGCAGCCCCACTCGGGAAGTGATCTTCACTTCAGAGCCTCCAGGGGCCCAGGTACGGCTTCAGGGAGAGCTTCTTGGTACGACTCCGTTTACTAAGGTCCTATCCTTAGGATCCTATCAGTTCTCCCTCACCTATCCCGATTATCATGTTTTAGAAGATTCCAGGTCTGTGGAAAAATCCGATGAAACCGCTACGAACCAGAATCTTCATTTCAATCTTTACAGGGAAACGGGATTCGTCAGCGTTAGGAGTCCGGGGCTTTCGGAATTCCTTATGACCATGGACAACTCACAGGTTTCCCTCAATAACGGGAAAGGTGAGCTGCCCTGGGGTGACCACGAGTTGATCGTTTGGTCCCCGGGGTATTTCCCCGTTTCTCAGAAAATTATAATCAAAAAAGGGGAGACACTCGACTGGCCTGTTCGGCTGAAAAAATTGACCTCGGAATCCCTGGAAGCCCTTCTCGACCAGGGAGCCTGGGACTACTTTAAACAGTTGGTAGATCTGGGGGTTGTTACGGAAAATCAGATCTTGAACCATCGTCCGCTGATTCCCACCCTCGTGCTGGATTATATGAGCAATAATGATATTGCTGCGGAAATAGTCCGTCGGTTTCCAGGCAATAACCAGGAAACTTTTGACCTAGGGGGGGCGGCGATTCCCTGGAGTTACTGGATATTTAGCGAAGCAGATGAACCCACCATACTCAAATGGTGGGAGCTGGGGGGAAGTCAGCAGAGTCTTGATTTCAACATCATTCTGGGGGATGGGGAAGCAACTCCGTACCTGAATCTAATTTCCAATCCCACGGAAGAACAATCGGCCTTGATGGATCAGCTGACTCTTGATACCCACTACCTAGAAAGGATGATAGATCAAGATACGGTGAGCTGGAATATGGGAGCAATTCCCCTGATGCGGGGTCAACCAGAGGTAATACGAACACTGGGAAATGCCGGGGTTTTTGCTTCCCAAGGCCCCTCCCTTCAGAGGTATGAAAAGGAAGGGGGTACTTACTATGACTCCTGGCAATCCCTTTTAATCGGTGATGAAGCAACTGGGATCTTAAATGAATTTCTTCCACCTCCGACTGACGAGGCTTCTGGGGACTGGGTCGAAGGGCAATGATAGGGGTTTGGTAAATTCAGCGTTATAAAAAAGTCCCGCTTTTTAGGGGGGACTTTTTTACATTCTTTCGGTTTTACTGAACAGGACTCAAGAAGGCCCCAAAAACCCAGCCTTGGGGATCGGCCAATTTGTACCACGGAGCCGATTTTCCATCCACCGTATAGGACTGGGTTGTCATATCCGTAACTTCGACGATGGTATCTTTGGCTAGAATCCCAAGAACCTTTCCGTTGGTCTCATCGGAAGTTTCCCGGATATTCACATTGTCTTCCAGGACGATGAAACTGCCTGAAGCCGCGGAACTGGGTTTGGTGGAAATACCCTTGAGATCATTGAGGGTGGACTCAATCTGGGAAGCGAAGAAGGAACCACTGTATTTATCCAAGGCTGTGGAGAGCAGGTTGATCTTTAAATCCACGGCCTTCGCTTGGGTAGCAGCGATGTAAAGAGTGATGGCGTTTACGTCGGAATCCAGCATGGTTATATCAGACTTGTTGATATAGATATCATCGGTTAAAAGGACTTTCTGAGCGTAATCGTACCCCGCCACTTTCAGGTAATCCCCTTGGCCCCCCTCGTTAAAAATAGCTACCAGGGTCATGCCGCTCATAAATTTTCCGGTAACCTTGATATCCCGAGGTTCACTGTAGATTTTTGCTTTTTCCGAAATCACTGCCCCCAGTTTTGCCTTTGTTGCCAGGTAATTGGGGCGGACCCATCCTTCCTTGTCGCCGTAGGCTACTTTGACATAGTCTCGCTCGGCATCAGTGCCTTCGGTTTTAAACTTCCCGGTCTGGTCCTTTAGGATGACTTTATCTCCGATTGACAAGTTTTTTAGCCACTTCAAGACACCGGCGTCTTCCTTCCACATGGCCAGATCGTGCATCAGAACATAGGCCTCGTGGTCTGTCGTCGAGGCCACCGGTGTGGGAACCCCTTCCTCAACACCTGGCACCTTAGCCGATTGAGGTCCGCATGCGGACAATAACAATAAAATTGATGATACTCTAAGCAAATTTTTCACAATGTCTCCTCAAAATGATCTTGATTTAGCCTAAGACGTCAAACTACCCTTGTCAATAAAACTTTTATTTAACTTTAAAATGAACCGGTTCGCTTTTTACCCCACCCTGTACTGCCTGAAGTTGGTGATCCCCGGGTCTTAGGATCCAGTCATAGTCGAAGGGCCAGGATCTCTGGGAAACCTGGCGGCCGTCCATCCACCAGGTCACAGGGGCCGCATTTTGCAGAGCCAGAACCCTGAAGGGTACAGACTGGGTACTAAGTTCATACCCTGGTTCAATCAAATAAACATCCCCATTTCTCGGTTTTTGAATTCGTAGGGCGAGATCCTCCTGGGTTTCGGAGGTGAAGGCTCTCGGAGGGGCGGGGCGGCCGCGGGAGAGCTGCCAACTGTCAAAAAGGGGGGGGAGGAAGGAAAAGTTCTTATGAGCCACAAACCTGGCTGGGGTGCTTTCCCTCGCCAGAAAACCGGTCCGCCGGTCAATTTTTACGGACCTGTGGACAAGGCATATTTCCAGCGGATCCCCGGGTCCCAGACGAAGGGTGGATGTCCGGGGGCACAAGGGATTTGGGGCCATACCGGATTCACTACAGACCTGGACAGTCCTGATACCTGGTGCCTCCGGGATTTTTGAAAGCTTTCCTCCCTTTTCAGAGGCCAAGAGCCTGACGACTTTATTGAAAAGGGGGCCGGCTCCCACGGCTCCCGAGAGCTGGTTGGTGGGAGTATCGTCGAAGTTTCCCACCCAACACCCTATGATGTATTCCTGGCTATAACCCATAACCCAATTATCTCTCCAGTTATTGCTGGTTCCGGTTTTCAAGGCGAAGGGAAAGTCAAATATCAAAGGTGAATCCAAACCGTAGGTTTGAGTTTTTAGCCAATCATCCGAAAGGATGGCGGTAATCAAAGAGGCTGCGAGAGGGCTGATGACCGGCTTAACCTTGAACGCCGGAGGGAAACGACGTCCCTGAAAGGGCGTCGGTTTCAGGTAAAAACCTCCTCTCGCAAGGACACCATAGGCTCCAGCGAGTTCCAGAAGACTCACTTCCCCATTTCCCAGGACCAGACCCAAGCCATAGTAATCCGCTCCTTCCTTGAGGCTGTGAAAGCCTAACGCCTTCAGTCGGTCTAGAAAGGCCGGAACCCCCAGGGCTTGGACTAGCCGAACTGCTGGAATATTCAGACTTGAAGACAGGGCTTCTTGAATGGTGACAGGCCCTCGGAAGCTATGGGAATAATTTTGGGGAATGTAGAGGGTATTATCAGTGCCGTAATACTCCGTCTCCACGTCGGCCAAAATGGAGGCCGGGGTGTAGCCTTTCTCCAAAGCCAGGGCGTAGGCGAAGGGCTTTAAGGTCGACCCCGGTTGTTGACGGGCCAAAACCCCATTCACAGCCCCATCTCCCCGACCTTTCCAGTCCGAAGAACCCACCAGAGCCAAGACCGAAGCATCTCGGGTATCGAGGACCACCAGGGATGCATTCCCCGCGCCCACCTCCCGGTAAGCCTCCACGTGATACCGTACTAAGGCTTCCAGTTTTTTCTGGAGCCCTCCGTCCAAGGTTGTAGAAACCTTCCCCGGTGCTGGATTTTGAGAGAGGACCCAGTCTGTAAAGTGTCCTGCCTGGATGGGAGGTAAGGTATTTAAACCATGCCAAGCCTCCCTATCTGCGATCTGAACCTCGGGACCAACTAAAACACCGGCGTTTATCATCCTTTCCAACACATGGGAACGGCGAGCTAAGGCCTTGTCAGGATGTACACGGGGGTCGTAGTCGCTGGGAGCTTGAAGAAGCCCTGCCAAAAGGGCGGCTTCGGCTTTTGTAAGAGTTTCCGGGGACTTACCCAGAAGGATTCGGGCGGCAGCTCCGGCACCTTGGGTCCCGGGAGTAAAAGGGGCGAGGGTGAGGTAAGCCTCCAGTATCTGATTCTTGGAAAGTCCAGCTTCCAGTCTCAGGGCATCGAAAATCTGGCCTACTTTACCCCAGAGGTTCCGGGGATGGGACCAAACGAGGCGGGCGAGTTGCATCGAAATGGTAGAAGCCCCTTCCTGGGGTTGGCCAGACCAGACATTTCCCCAAAGAGCTCTGAATAATGAAACCACATCGATCCCTGGATGATGGTAGAACCCTTCATCTTCCACACAGACCACTGCCTGAGAGAGGCTGTTCATCCGGGGCAGGAGGATTTTTTCCGCCCTCTCTCCCCGTGAATTCACCGCCTCCCGAAGGAGATCTCCCTGCCGGTCATAAATCCTCCAGGATTCCTGATAGCCGGCGTAGACTTGATCAAGATGGGCAGGACTCCACCGGGCCCCCAGCCAAAAAAGGCCGAGGGCGCAAACCGGAAGAAAAACAAAGAGACTCATCCAGAAATTCCACCTCCTTCTCTGGAGGGGAAAGGAAACTTTTCTCACCGAATGGTCACCGTATCAACCTTGGTGGTCCCGTTGTACTCGGTTTCATACATGGCTTCAGCAAGCCCTGCGGGGGCCAGGAAGGTGCCTGGGGTGGAAGCCTTGGCCAGGTACACGAACTCCCAGGACCCGGGGGTCATATTGTCCACATAAAAGACTACCCGGTGGTCCCTGATCTCCTGGTAGTTGATGGTCGGCAGGGTCAGAAGGGCACGCTGACTTATCTGGCCCATGGCGGACTTGTCGGTGGTTTCCAGATTCATATTCATAGCCTCAAATCCCGCTGGCAGCTTGTCGTCCACTGCCACATAATTTTTCTGGGCCGCAGTCTGTAGCTGCAGCCGGACCTTCACCACTGTACCTAGGGGGATTCCCGCAGGGTCTAGGATCCGACCTTCCAGGGTTTCATAGGTTCTGGTATAACCGAAACCGTGGTTCTGGGCGCTTCTGAACTCCGGAGTGAGGGGGATATCCACCGTAGCCCGCAAAGTGGTGTACATAGTCCGGCCACGGGTATCCACCAGAACCTTCAGAAGGGAAGCGGATCCGGCGGTGGCGTCGGTAAACTTAAGTCGGTACATTCCAGGACTAGGATTTTCCAAAGAGGCGGCTGGCCAGACCTTGCCCCCCAGAGTGATGACAGGTAGTTGATCCGCCGGAGGTTTCGCCCCTGGGGTAACTGCTGCGGAGCCCCCTACCAACTGGTAAATGGCCATGATGCCGAAAACATTCTCCTGGGTATTACCCCAAAGCCCCCCCTGGCGCCGGCTGAGAAATCCTTTGAGCAGCCGCTGGTTCATCTCGGGTTTACCCGAGGCTAGGGAGTAGGCCAAAAGGGCGCTGGCGTGGGTTCTCAGGGGCGAATCCATGGAATACCCGCCCTTGCGTTCGCTCTCGTACCAGGCTTCCTCGGAACTTTGCTGAGTGGCTTTCCTAATTTCTTCCAAAACGGGTTCCAGAAGAGATTGGTCTGCCTTTGTTTCCCTAATGGCTACGGCAAGAAACGATAGGCCGAAAGGGGTGAGTTTATCCTTTTGACGCCAAAGTTCCGCAATTCCGGCGGACTGAGGGCGACCCAACCGTCCCAGAGTCATAAGAAACAGGGCCCTGGTATCCCCGTCGGCAATGGAACCGTGGGGGATATCCTCGGTTATCACCCCCTTCTTAAGGGTGGCTTCTAGGTAATCCGCCATACCCCTTAAATCAGCATCAGGAACATCGTACCCCCTTTTCTTGGCCTCTAGGAGGCAGGTGAGGCCGAAACTAGTGGCAAAAGCGTGGGGTTCATTGGAACCGGGCCAGTAGGCCAGACCCCCGGAGGTGGTCTTGAAAGAAAGGATTCTTTTAACTCCTGCCTCACTGAAAGCCTTCAAATCTGCCATATTCACTTCCACCCCTATGGCCGGAAGAAGATCCTTGAGGACAATCAGGGGGTAGGCCGTGGAGGTCGTCTGTTCGATACAGCCGTTGGGATAAGCCATAAGGTAGGTCACCGCGTCCTTGAGCTCCGACAAAGGAGATTCCGAAAGGACGACTTCGTATTTACCGGTCCCCGGCAGCCTCTGGGGGGGAAGATCCAGGGTAAGCTCCTTAGTCCCGATAGTCAGCTGGGAAGAAACTACGGTGGTCCGGTTGCCCGGGGATCGGATGGGGATATCCATCTGCACCCCATCCTTGTCTGTTCCTAATTTGCCCGCCAGGGACACCCGGAAAAGCTCTCCGGCCGAGGCTGAAACCGTGCCGGTCCAGGGAACCAGAACGTCTTTTTTACTGGGGACAGTCACCTGAGGCGCCGGTTTCTGTTCCACCGTAAAGCCGGTGAACTGGCCCGTAACTTCGGCACTGCCGCTTTTTTCAGTCGTATTGAAAACCCGGGCTTGGAGGGTCATTTTGTCCCCCTGGTAGGCGAAGCGGGGAATAACAGCCTGGACCATGAGGGGCAAATTCGAGCGGACCTGGGAGAACCCGGATCCCATTCGGCCTTGGTGTTCAGAAGTCACCACCATGACCCGGTAGGTGCTCAGATTATCAGGCATGGTGAAGGTAAAGGAACCCTGGCCTTGGGCATCGATGGTTAAACTAGGATTCCAGTAAGCGGTGCTTTTGAAAAGCCGGCGGCCAGGGTCTTCGGCTCCTAAGGGTTCGGACTCATCCGAATCCCCCCCGGGAAAGAGGGCCTCCAGCCGGTTTCGACGGGAATGAGGTAGGTCCAGCAAACTGGAGGCATTGCGGACTCCCAACTGCCTCAGGGCGTAAGCCAAGGCGACCGGATCGGGGGTTTTGAACCCTGTGAGCCCCAAAACGGCTTCATCCACCACAGCTACGGCAGCGGATCCCCCCGTGGCCAGGCCCTTCCAGTCCGCTACGCTCACCTGAACAGTTACTGGGGATCCTGGGCGGACCTGGGCGGCCTGGGGCTTCACGGTGACACTCAATCGTCGCTCCTGGGGATCCACGTTTAGCCGCGTATACCCGATGCGGTAGGCCGGAGCCCCCGTTTCAAACCCTGAGGCGTCCTTCAGATCGTGGGTTCGGCCGCGGATAAGAATGACCGAGACAAAGCAGTTGGGAGTGTATTCCGGCTTGACCACAAATTTGATTGACGGGGTGTTCTTGGACACCGAGAACCGCTGAAGATCCATTACACCGTCCCCTTCGATGGTCAAAAGGCCTTCGGCTTCGGTGAAGGGGGACTGGGACACCACCTGGGCGGTTTCACCCGCTTTATAGAGATTCTTGTCCAGGGTGATCTCCATTCTTTCTAGGTCGAACCGGGGCCAGGATGCGCTTTTGTCCCCGGAAATAGTCAGGGGCCAAATAGCTGCGGCGCTTCGTCCTTTGAGGTCTTTCACCACCAGCCGGAGTTCCCAGGCACCGGGAGAATCAACCTTCACATTCAGCCCTACAGGGGAAGCCGTAGAGACGAGGTCGGCCTGCTTCTGGCTGCGAATCACCTCACGGTTGTAGGTTTCGGTCGTGCCAGATTCGTCCATCATGGTGGTAGTGTGATAATTGATCTGGTCCAGCCAGACTTCCACCGTTTTTCCGGGGTTTATTTTCCCCAATATATCCACCACGACGACGGAGACCGGTATGAGGTCTCCCGTGCGAAAGACAGTCCGGGGAGGCGGTATAAGTCCCACGTAATAATCCGCTGGATGGACCAGGCGGGAAATTCGCCCCGCGTAGGTCTGCTGCTCCACATCGGTCACAGCTGCCTGGGCAATATACTTTAAGGGTCCCGCCGGATCGAAGGACTCGGGGGTAAAGGTGAATAGAGAGGTACTATCGGCGTTCAAGGTGGTGTCCTGGCTACTGAAGGTACCCGTAAGGGAAGGGTCCCGGGGTCCGCCGAAGATATAGCCCGGCAAAGAGGAAACCGAGAAAATCTCAGGCTGGCGGTAGACCCTCCAGCTCAGGTTACTGCCCCCCATCAGGGCCCCTTGGAGGTATTCGGATTTGGCTTCCAGGGTAACAGGACTACCGGAAATCCACTCAACCTCCCGGCTTTTTACAAATACTTGGAAGGTGGGAACCCTGTATTCTTCTACTCGGAAGCTCGTTCTGGCTTGGTAGTGGGTGGATTCACCGGAGGATAAGGTCACCTGGTACTCCCCCACCGGGGCCCCAGTATCGATGGTAATATCCTTATTTAATCCCCGGTAATTGTCAGTTTTCAAAGTTTCATCCAAGACCATTTGCCCCTGAGGATCGATGACCCTCAAGGAAAAAACGCCCCCATCAAACTGCTTGTCCGGCCTCAGGAAGGCTTTCAAATGGACCTCTTCCCCAGGCCGGTAGACCCCCCTGTCGGTAAAAAGAGCCGCCGGAAGGATCCTCGCTCCAGCGACGAGACCGGGTAGGTTAAACTGCCAGGACTGGGAAAGATGAGTGTCTTTGAGAAGGGAAACAGACCTGTCGGATCCGGCCTGGGTCACAAGTACTAGGTCACTGGGTTTTCCCTCTTCCTCCTGGGGAAGACGAAAATCCTCCAGAACCAGTGTGCCGTTCCCCACGGTGGTGCCGGATCCCAGGGGGTTGTGGTAAAGATCGTAGATCTGAATTTTAGCCCCCATGACCGGCTTGGCAATGGAGAGGGCCGTCACCCAGAGAAAGGCTTGTTTCTCACTTATTTTGCTGGAAACCCCCAGGTCCGTGGTCTGAATGAGGGCATAGGATGTGGAAGAGGTCCCCTTTTCCGACCCCCGTCCCCCAGCGCTGATTTCCAAAACTTTGAGTCCCGGTTCCGCCCCGAGGCCCACCTCTATGGAATGGACCTGATTCATTTCCAGATCCCTCAGGTTTAGACTCACGTCCCTTAAAGCTTTCATCCCTTTTAGATCCGGGAGGGAAGAAAGGGGATAGGACGCCAGGAGCTGGGAAAATATCAAAGGATCATCCACCACCCAAGACCGGACTTTCAGGACATCCAGATTCCGAACCTCCAAAGGCAGCCGGTTTCGTTTGGTTTCGAGAACCAGAGGTTGGGCTGGGGAATTCAAAATTGAAGGAAGGTCTGGGGATCGGAAAGTCGCGGAAACTGGGGGAGAAAGGGGGTTTCCCAAAAGATCTGTAAAACTCTGGCCGATAGCCAGCTTATAGTCTGTCCCCGGGGTAAACCGGTAATTCATCACTAATTCGTTGTTGTAGTCATTCCTATAAAGAGACAGCGCCAGGGGTTTTGGCTCCAGAATCAATTCCCTCATCAATAAGTTGTAGTCGTAGCGGTTAGAAAAGCTTAGGGTAATCTGCCCCGTCAGAGGAATGGACTCTCCGGAAGAAAGGCTGTCCAGAAAACTGGATTCTACTAAAAATTCCCTCTGTATGGTCTTGGTCAGGGTGATGGTGGATTTTTCCTGGTACTCGTCTAAGGTTGGCAGAGTGATCTCCACCACCGATCCCTGAGGTGGGAGGGGAAGGAATATGACCCTTAGTACGTGATCCAGGGCGTATTCCCTTTCGGGATCAAAACTCAAGGAGGAGGGATTTTGAACTTCGATTTTCAGGGGGCTTCCCTCTAAGGTCGCAGTGATCCCGGAGCCCAACTGGGAGGCCAAGGTTTTAGGATTGACTGGTTGGTCATAGAGGAGGTTCAGCATGCCCAGACCAATACTATCACTTCCAGAATCCAAGCTGGCCACAAACCGAGGTTTTCCCGGCTTGATTTCGTACCCTGAAGACTTTGTTCCCATTTGGAAGGCGCTCACGTACCAGGAGCGGTAAAGGCTCAGATCCGCTTCTCCTCCCGCTAAAAGGGGTATTTTGCCAGTGACCCGGACAGTGACCCAATCGCCGCTGTTGAGCTGACCCTTATTAGGGGAAAACACCAGTTCTGTGGGACTCTTCCAGGAAAAATTACCCTTGAGGGCCGGGGAAAAATCCATTTTAAGACTTCGGGAGATGACCGCCGCCATGGTCCTGACTTGGTTTACAGGAGAGTCCAAGACAAAGCGGATCTCACCATCGGGATGAATGGAAGGGATGATGGCACCCCGGTTGGCCCTTTGAGTCTGGTTGCCTGGAAGCTCCACTTCCCCCGCTTCGGGCATATCCCGTATTTGGGTTCCCTGAAGGACAAAACCGCCTACAGGAAGGGGGGTATCCTCACCTAAACCTTTACCGGTTTCGATCCCGAAAAGGGCCGAAAGAAGATAAACCATCAGAACAAACCCAATCTGGAATATTTTTGCTTTCATGCCCTAATTATCTTGTCTGAAAATCGATTCTGCAAGGAAAATATTGGCGTCTTAGTATGATAATAATCTTTATAATGAGTCGGGAAAGGGTTG
>CAZUXL010000107.1:0-10758 GCA_964624355.1 uncultured Spirochaetales bacterium | reverse complement strand
ACGGTATTTTTATTTCCCGGGTTGAAGTCCACAGTATTTCCCAACCAATTAATGACGGAATTTTCTGAGAAAACCATGGTTATATAATCCAAAGACCCCAGTTCTATAGTACTGGCACTTTCTTTCCATAAACTGTTACTTAAAACTCCCAACCGAGTATATTCCTGGGAACCGAGAATACTCCAGGTACAATCATTCCCTGTCCAGGTCGAATCCCGAATATCCAAGCCCCAGGTATTTTGTGCATCCTTAAAAGTAAAAATGCCCTTATTTAAACTCAGAAAAGAGTTGGTCAAGATAAATCCCACCACATTATCGCCCTCTAAAACAGAAAATTGTGTGCGGCTTAAACTCACGTCAGAATTATTCAAAGTAAACAATTTCTTATCCCCGGAACCGAAACTTTTTATATTCAAGTAATCAATCGCACCCTGGGAATTTATGATTTCAATTAAATTTCCAGAAGAATTCTGAAGGATATTAATATTATTCCAGTTTATCTGAGCATCGGATATTTTAATAAATGATTCCTGGGAATTGCTTTTATTTAAGGTAATATTGGTTAATTGGGAATTCCCCCTAATCCACATTTCAGCTGTTCCATTTAAGGAGATTTCTGAAACGCCAGAACCTGCAGGTAACCAAGTATCACTTTGATATCCACCTAAGAGAGCCATATCTTTCAGTTCGATACGCTGCCCACTGGAGTAAGTTCCTTCTGCAAGAACCAGTATTTTCACCCCTTTTTTAGGCCCTTCTTCCAAGGCTGTATTTAAATTAGTCCAGGGTGATTCAAAGGCCCCATCACCCCTCGCATCCATGATGAGGGAGGAAAGAAATCCCACATTTCGCTCCCAGGAAGTATTAAAATTCATGGGTGTACTTCTATTGCCGGCCTCGTCCATAACCACAGCTTCCAACTCCACGAGTCCCCAGGAAGCTTCGTCCAGGGGAATGGAAATCTGGGAATCTGCCCCTGTGAGACTTGTTATTTTTCCATGGGCAAGATTCCTCAATACGTATGTCCATTCCAACTTTTTTTCTGGTGTGAGAATTTGCATGGTTAGTGTTTCAGTATTTTTTATTAATTCGATTCGGGGTTGGGGAGGCGGTAATTTATCGATGGTAAACCTGAACGATTGTGTTTCCAAGGTTTCTTTGTTTTGTATCATTAAATGATAATCATCGGAGGTGCCTTCGACCTGGAAGATTTTTAACTCATCGGGAAAATTCGAAGAAAAATCGTTCACCGACAAACCCATGGAGATTCCCGATCCCAATTCATACCGATACGCGCCGGGAGATTTCATTTTTAAAATCAGGTCTCCTGAAGATAAATTCCCCAGGGGCAATCCGGTTAATTCAATCTTTTTATATGGGGAAATTGAATTTTGTTTTTCCTCCGGGGTACTGGAAACCTTGGGGGACAAGACAATCCTATAGATCTCACTGGGGGGACTGATTGTGTTGTTGTCTAATATATTGATAGCTCGTATCTGATAAATCGTAAGTTTATCATCCCGGGGAAAGAGTTTTATGGGTTCGACAAAAACAGGACTATTTTTTGTGGGTATGGGAGGAAGGGATTCCGAGGTGGTCATTTCATAGTATATTTTTCCATTTACGGAATTGAAATCCAAAGTATACCTGTCAGATGGTTCTAAAGGCGGGACTTTTAAAGCCGGTGGAGAAATATTTTTTTGATTTAAGGAAATAAAGATTTCAGGGAGGGACAGGGAATTCCCTATGGCATCCACCACCGCAGCCTTCACGCTATAGATAACTTCTTTCCCTGGTATGGGATTTAATACCAAAGATTCTTTCCAGCTCTGCCCTTCTGGTCCCAAGGGATCTGGGGCAGCGCCCACGGTACTAAAAGAGTAAAATAATTTACTTTTTTCATCCTGAACGGTGGCTTTCAAAGTGAAGGAGGAATCTTGCAAAGTGTAATTTCCCCATTTGGGGGTAAAAATGGGACTGGAGGGGACTTTTCTATCCAGGGTTATCTTTAAGCTCACAGGGGTTTCATAAAACCAAACATCCCCCGCCTTAATATTCCAAAGGGAGGTCACTTTAATTTCTTCGTTATCCGAGGCTGTGACAAATAGAGGGTCTACCAGTAGTTTTCCGCCGATTTTAGGATCCACAGGGGCTTTATCATCCAGGCTAAGGCTGTACCAGATGTCTCCCGTGACTCCCATAATTTCGGGTTTAATCATCACCTCCGGTTGATTATATATACCCCCCGGTGTTAAACCAGAGAACCCTTGAATCCCTGGTTTTCTTTTATCTCGGGTAATTTTTTTCCAGGTAAGGGGACTCTCGTTTCCACTTTTATCTCTAATTTGAGCTGCAATTGTAAAAATTTCCAAACCTGGTTCTGGGGATTCTTCTAAGAAAAAGGGTGAGATATATAATGTTTCTGGCCTGGTGGTGGAATAATCCATGAGCCCCTTTCCGTGGGTATAATAAATATCCCCCGATCCTTCAAGAATAATGGAGTTTCCCGCCTCCCTAATGACCGGGGCTTTGGGAACTCGACGATCCACGGAAAGTTCCTGAATGGGACTGGATTTACCCACATTTCCATGAACATCCATCCACGCCGTTCTGATATAGGTTTTGTAGTTCATTCCTTTCGGAACCGTGGGAAAAATACCGGGGACAAGGGTTCTAGGAGAATTAATGTGGATAGTCCTTACGGTTTTAGGATCGGAGGAAACCTCATAAGCCAGAATGAGGCCTGGGGGAATGGTGGTTTCCAATCCCCAAGGTTTTATCTTCAAATTGGGAGAGGCAAAATAAGGCGACCATTGGGGGGGCTCAATGGAAACGGCTTCTGAAATTGTTCCGTCCTGAAATCGACTTTCCAATTTGATCACCCCCAGGGATTCACTCAAGTCCAAGGTACCTGAAGATGGCTGGGGTGATCCACCCGGAAGAGTGTAATAAACAAGTGAATCCTGAGGTGTAAAAATTCTTAATTGAGGCGGAATGGTGGTTTTTATCTCCCAAGTAGGCTTTTGAATAGGACGGCCCTCAGTAACCAAGGGAATGTGATATTTATTACCCTTTGGATCTTGAAAGATGAAGATATGGGCTCTCAGGATATTAGGTTGTGGGTCTATTTTTAAAGGGTTCACCCAGGGGCTGAGTTCGGTCTCCGAGGTACCATAGTGCCATTCGGTTCCGGGGGATGAGAAACTACGGGAGGCCCTAAAAAAGCCAGGTTGGGGGAGGTCATTGGGTAAGGAAATATCTTTAGCACTGTAACTCAGGCGCTGTAACGTTTTCCCGGCACTAAAAACCTCCAGTTCCAAATTGGCACCACTGGGTAATTCCACAGGAGATACATAAGTTCCTTGAAAGATCGTAGTGTTTTGAGAGGTAATCTTGTAGGTAATGGGATCAGGGGTAATATTTAATAAAATTAGCCAGGGTTTATGGTCATAAGATAATTCTTGTGGACTTAAAACACCGGCCACTCTTTCAATTTTAACCGGTGGGATTTCAGGATATTTGACAGTATTTTCGAAAGTGGTTCTATCAATTATATAAGTATAATTGAGAATATAAACCTCTCCTTCCTCATTTTTAGCTCTAATCCGAAGACTATAGGTTCTACGTTCTCCCGCCAGGGATGTGAGTGGGAGGTCACCCAACCAAGGTATGTATTCATCGGCACTTTGATCGGAAAATAAATACTCCAAGGTAAAGCCAGTACTGGAGTTAACTTTAAGTAATATATCGTGATCAAATATCCCTGGTAAGGGTTCCAAATAAAATGGAACCTGAGCCCACAAAAGATGAGACAATATCATAAGCCCGAGGGTAAAAAAGGGTTTCATGAATTGAGCAGCTCAAAAACTGTTTGAAGTTCAGGATCCCGGGAAATGTAGTATTTTTCCTGTTCAGCTTTGGTAAGACCTACCAGTTCGTGACTCATATAGTGGATCCAACGGTCTTGGCTGAGATTTTCAATCACCAATTTGCGACAATAAAAATCCGGTTGAATGGGGAGTTCATCCCTTCCCAGGTAGACTTTATAATCATGAACGGCCACTTTAATATCCTTCCTGGGAAGGCCTCGTTGTAAAAGCACGTCGACTAAAAAATTTACGGTCTTACCCGTATCAAAAATATCATCGATAAAAAGAATCTTATCACCGGATCTCAAATGATCGGGAGAATAAGTCCATCCGTCGATACGGACCTGGGAATTTTTCCTAATATCAGAGTAAGAATGGGCGACCACCGCAGCGTAAAAAACAGGGTGGTCACCGGTATTAACTCTTTTAAAAAATTCCGATATCACATTGCCCATATAGGCGCCACCCCTAAGACTGACGTAGATCACATCCGGAATAAATCCGGATGTATAAATCCGGGCGGCGAGCTTTAGAGCGTTGTTCCTAACCGTATCGTAGGGAATAAATTCTTTATCCATTCCTTCATTATCGGATTATGCCTATGCTTAAATCAACCCCTTGTCGATGGAAGGAAAGTTTTAGTTCCCCCCGAGTTTGGGAAATCTGTCTATAAAAATCCCCCAAAGTGCGGATATTTTGTCCGTTTATCTGGGTCAATACATCCCCCTGCCTCAAACCTGCTATTTCAGAAGCTCCTCCCTCCACAATATTGGCGATAACCAGCCCTTGAACCTGGGTACCGACCTTAATGGATTTCCTAATTTCTTCGGTCAGAGGAGTCACCGTAAGGCCTGGCCAAAGCAGGTTAGACTGACTGGAGATCTCCGTCTCCCGTTGCCGTTCTTCAATGGCTACTTTTAGGGACATTTTTTTCCCATTTCGAATGAGTTCGAATTCCGCAGCCTGTCCCGCTGGGAGATCCCCCACTCTTTGGGTAAGGTCGTTGTAATCTCGAACTGGGGAACCATTCAGGGAGGTGATAAAATCCCCGGGATTTATTCCCCCCTTATCTGCGGGAGAATTTCGGAAAAGGTGGAAAACAAAAGCACCTTTTTGGTTTTCCAAACCCATTTCCTTAGCTAACTCCCTATCCAGATTGCCGATGCTTACCCCCAGCCAACCATAACTAACTTTTCCCTGGGATATAAAATCAGATATGGCTTTTTTCGCATTATTGATGGGTACTGAAAAACCTAAGCCCACGCTCGCACCGTCGGGAGAGGCAATCCATGTGTTGATTCCTATGACCTCACCTTTTAAATTGAGCAAAGGACCGCCGGAATTGCCACGATTTATGGACGCGTCGGTTTGTATGAAGGAACTAATGTTACCATCGGGACCACTTTGACGCCCCAAGGCCGAAACAATGCCCTGGGTGACGCTGAATTCAAAACCCAAGGGATTTCCCATGGCTAGAACAATATCCCCTACTTCTAATTCGTCGGAGTTTCCCAGGGTAATGGGCTGAATATCCTTATCCCCTGTTTCAAAACTCACAAGGGCTAAGTCCTTCCGAGGATCACCCCCCACAAGTTTGGCTTTAAATTCCCTATCATCTTTAAACAACAATAGAATATCATCCGCTTCGCCGGCCACGTGGTAATTGGTAAGAACATAAACTGTGTTTCCATCCCTACGCACCACAAATCCAGAGCCTAAGCCCTCCTCAATTCTTTCCTGAGGAGCGGGTGTCTGTTGGGGAACTTGGGGATTTTGGGGGGAATTCCTTTTGGGACTTTGCGGATTTGGCCGGTTTTGTTGGGGACCAAAGAAAAATTCCCAAGGAAATTCTTCACCAAAAGGGTTGGACCTGGATTGTATTTCCACCTTTTGTTTAACCTTCACAGAGACAACGGAAGGTAAAGTGGCCTTTGTTACGGATCTAAAGGAATCCTGAAGTGCGAACACTCCAGAACTTGCCTGGGATGAACGCTCTTCAGCGAGAACGGATGACTTTGCAGGAACACCGGTGGAACAGGAAATAATAAAAAGCGCCAGTCCAAATCCTGCGACGGCACCGGAAAAAATAAGGTTAAAAAGAAAAAAACCTTTTGTTTTGACAGCATCAGGGGTTTGCCCCATGGTAGCCTCCTTAATAGTTTATATTAAGAAAATACCTGAGAACCCCTGAAGGTTACATCATTCTTCCAGAGTCAGAATTTCAGTCCTGTCATGAAATATAGCCACGGTATGTTCAAAATGGGCACTGCGCTTTTTGTCGGTAGTTACCACGGTCCAATTATCCCCTAAAACCTTAACCTCACCAGTTCCCAGGTTAATCATGGGTTCAATAGCTAAAACCATGCCGGCACTCAACCGAGGGTTTGCACCCAAACCGGCGTAATTGGGGACTTGAGGCTCTTCATGTTGGGAAAATCCCACTCCGTGACCGCAGTAATCCTTCACAACTCCGTATCCATGGGGGGCGACGTGGGCGGAAACGGCCTTTCCAATGTCTTTGATTCTATTCCCATAAATGGCTTGATCTATTCCCATATACAAACTTTCCTCGGTCACCCTCAGGAGTTTTTTATCCTGCTCCGAAATCTGACCGACGGCATAGGTATAAGCCTTATCGCTGAAGTACCCATTGAGATCAATCCCACAGTCTATACTCACCAAATCCCCGGTTTTAAGTTTTCTGCTCGAGGGAATTCCGTGGATAACTTCTTCATTGATGGAGATGCACAGGGTGGCGGGAAAATCCATATACCCCTTAAAAGCGGGCTTTCCCTTATTTTTTTTAATAAAGTCAAAAGCCCAGTTATCCAGATCTTTTGTGACTGCACCTTCCTGAACTAAGGGGGTGATCTCTTTAAACATTCTTACCAAGAGGCGGCACGACTCTCTGATTCGGTCGATTTGTTCTCTATTCTTCAGTCGTATCATTTAGATTTTCTCCGGTGTCTTTTAATCGTTGATTTAAGAAATATGCTTGAAAATTTTCATTATCCAATTGCCATGCTAGAAAAGAATACTTTTGGGCCCAGGTCTTTTGACCCAAATTCTCCTGAGTTTTGGCTAAAAAATAGTAGAGCCTGGAAAAAGCCCTATCGTTGGAAAGATGGGAAGCCGTACCTGTTCCCCCTAGGTAAGAACGGGCTAATTCCCAAGACTGCAGGGCCAAAGCGGTAGTTTCCTTCGTATTCTGAGTAAAATAAACCAAGCCTTTGTTGAAATAGTAGGAAAAATCCTGCCATTTGGGGTCCACAAGACTAAAAGACTCTATGGCTAGGGAATAATTTCCTTGAAGTGCCAGAACAATACTTCGGTAATAGTGGGTCCACCAGGATTTCTGCTGAACACGGTTTTCCCATTGATCCAAAACATCCAGGGCTTGAGTGTAATTTTGGGCTAGGATTAACTGCCAAACTAAAAATTCAGTCACTCGGTCGAGGACACCGGAGGAACTCTGTCTAAAGAGGGTAAATAGACGGGGCAAGGATAAATAGTCGGGAAAAAGTCTGTACCTTAAAACTTCCTTATCCGTGGAAGATTCGGGATCAAAGAGACTATCATGAACTTTTTCTTTATCACCCTTTAGGTATTCTAATTCCAAAAGAAAAAGATCCTTTAAAATCTTAGTCTCTGGGGTCATTTCATCCAAGGGAGTTTTCCGATTATCAATCTGCCGCAAATATTTTAAAGCCTGGGTTACGGAATATTCACTTTGTTGAAGTTCTAAAAATGTCGCCATATTTAGGTAAGGGAGGGCTGATTTTTGATAGGGTTTTAACACTTGAGTATCTTCCGGGGTGATCATTTTCATGTAGATCACCGAAGCTGCTTCCGGGCCAGAAAGAAGTAACTGAATATCGGCTAAAAGTGGATAAACCATGGGGTTTGCTTCTGGATCTTCCAAGCTATTCAAAACTTTAAGTGCTTTTTCCCATTCGCCCACATCGAAATAGACCAAAGCTTTCATGTCAGGGGTCAAAATTTCAGAAGATCCCCGGTCTAAATAGGATAGAACCCGGGTATAATTTCCTTCCCTTAAAAAGGAAAGAAGTGTGTTTTGAAGAACCCCAGGATGGGAAATCAGGGACTGCACTTGAGCATACAGCTCAGGGTCCACATTCACCGAATTTAAGGCCGATTCTAAACGTCTAAAATCCCAGTCCTCCGTGTTTTCTTCATAGGATATTTCGTACCTAAAATCTATTTCAGATTTTAAGGATTTGAAAACTGGGTCTAAACCCTCACCAGAATTATTAAAGTAGGCTTCCAGTGATTTAGAATTGTCTTGGGCTAATTTTTTATTCCCCGACCGTAAAAAACCATAAGATTCCAGGGCAAGAACCTCTTGGTTACCGGGAAAAGTAGACTTCAGGTCCCCGATGATTTTCAGGTACGGGTTCCAATCTTTTTCGGGACTCCGCCCTAAAGCAAGGGCTCTTTTCACAAAACTTAACCCTTGTTTCACTGAAGAAAAAGTATGAGGGATATGGGTTAGCAGAGCTTTAACTTCAGACCAATTTTTTTCCGCTATAGCTGTATCCAAAGCAGAGAATGAATCCGATGATTGCCGGAGTAGAGGATCTAAAATCCCCTGATAAAACCACCATCCCCCCACTGCCAGGGCGGCAGTAAGGAGAAGCAGCAGTAAAAAAACTCCGGCTTTCTTCATTAATTAGATCCTCGTCTCCTTATTGATCCCGTCCAAAACACCGTTAATAAAACGATAAGATTCTGTAGAACCAAATTTTTTAGCTATGTCGATGGCTTCATCAATAGTAACTTTCGGTGGAACATCGGAGAGAAATAGAAGTCCAAAGGTGCTTATTCTTAAAATTGCCAGATCTACCCTACCGATTCGGTCAAAATCCCAGTTTTTCAGATGATCCTTAATGGATTTATCCACTTCGGGCAAATGCTCTAAAGTACCATTTATTATGTTCCTGGCAAAGAATTCCACATCCGGTGTGAGTTGTTCCCTTTCACTCTGATCCATCCAGTCCAAACTCACCACTTCGGATCTGGGTCGAGGATTCATTTCATGGCTGAACAAGGCTTGAAAAGCGACGATTCGTGCTTGTCTTCGGGATCCCATTACATCTTATCCGGATACAGGGATATTTCCGAGTCTTTTTTAAGACCGTCCACAATTTCTGCTAAAAGATTCTCCAGGGCTGTTTGTTGGGCACTCATGGAAAGTTGGGCTTTTATCAGTTCTCGCACCGTTCCGGTGTCCTGGGGACTGATGGCATCATCAATTTTCAAAAATTTCTGATCCAGTTTCTCAGTGATTCTCACAATATGGAAGCCCAGATTACTTTCTATCACACTGGAAACTTCCCCTTTCTTTAACCGGAAAAGGTTGGTTATGAAGTCTTTACCGAAAATTCCTTGAATGTTCGCATCGTTCCGTGGAAGAAATCCCAAATCCCCTCCTTTAGAGGAGGATACCTTGTCTTCACTTTTTGTCCGGGCGGCTTCCTCAAAGGTCAGTTGACCTGAGGCAATGGCTTTTTGAGTATCTTCAGCACGTTTTTTTATTTCGGCCGGAGTTCCCACGGGGGATTTTTTTGTATCGAAGAAAATATGGGAAACACGGACTAAATCGGGATTCACAAATTTAGGTTTATTTTCCTCGTAATAGGCGACCACATCCGCATCACTCACCGTAGCCTTGGAAAGATCTTGGGCTTTAGGATTGCCCAAGACAAACTTCCTTCCCATGAGCTGGGTGCGAGAGGTGGAAAGAAAGGCAGCCCAGGTGGTTCCCATCTGCTGCTCAATCACCCGTTTTAAATCGGCGTCAGTAATATTGGTTTGCCCAATCTGGGCCTTAGCGGCGGTAATAATTTCTTGATCGGTAACTTTCATTCCTGCTTTTTCAGCGGCCTGAAGTATGAGCTTTTCTGATACCATGGTATCTAAAAGTTGAGTTTTTTGTTCCGCGGTCAAAGTTTGTCGCAGTCCTTTTTCCAACTGGCTGACCCGGTCCCGGAATTCTTTTTGTGTTACCAGCTCCACCTTGGTCAATTTCAACCGGGCCACGGCCACATCAATAATTTGTGCGGGTAAAGCGGTGGTTAACAAAGCCAGCATCATTCCATATAATATTTTTTTCATTTTTCATCCTTTTCAATGAGGTGGTAAAAGATTAGCGGCCAAAGCCCCTATTGTCAATCAACTTGGAGCTTAGCTCCCACTTCTTCAGCGTGTTTAGCATCCGTAAGAATCTCGGAAAATCTGAGGAAAATGCCTTCTTTTTCCATGGCTGCCATGAGGTTTGAAAGAGTTTTCTGCGAACCTATGAGTTTAGAAGGTACAAAGGCAAAGGCTTTTTTTCCCACCAAGTGGCCACAGCTGCTTAAAAGCTCTTTAAAATTTCCTGGAAGTTTCCCTTTTAACAAAGTTCCCCTGGGAACCCCTAAAGCAAGATATCCATAGCCAGAAAGTCTCGTTTCCATCCCTGGTTCTAAGGAAATCAAATCTACAGTCACCCCTTTTTGGGATTGGAGACCTCGCAGAACTCCCTTGGCAAGTTGTTCCAGTTCCTGGGGATTTTTTTTATCTCTATAGAATACTACAGCAGCTCGCATGGACTCTCCTAAAAAAAAAGCTTCTTCGGTATTGAAACCAAAGAAGCGGTGATAAATTACATTACTGAATCAGTTAGCTGGTTTTTCGACAGGAACAGCAGGAGTTTCCGTAACGGGAGCCTCACCGGCAGGAGCTTCAAGACTCGTTTCCGGAGCCTCTGTGGTCCAATCAGGGGTGGCGGTTTGAGCAGCTCTAGCTGCCCTTGCCACATCTCCCGTGTCAGGTGTTTTGTATAAAAACGCCAGGGACACTGCGGTCACCATGAATATGGCAGCCAGGA
>CAZUXL010000106.1:7178-10865 GCA_964624355.1 uncultured Spirochaetales bacterium | reverse complement strand
AAGGTTCCAGAACCCGAGGGATACACCCATTTTAAAAAACCTTGGTCCACCCGAGCCTGAACCCTCTGGCCAAAGCTGACCACATCCAAAGTCTCCGACCCCTGGTTTTGGCTCCAACCTGGAATAAAGCTCGTAAAAATAAAAATAAGTATCATGATAGAACGGCTCATGAGGAACTCCTTGGTTTTTAAAATGGAACGCGGGAAATCATAAAAAATCAAATAAAATTCTGTATTATTTTTTATGTGCAGAGTTTCACAAATAACATTGGTTTGGTATTTATACCCTATTTTGAGATATTAGAAATAAAATATTTCCTATTATTATTTAATTTTTGCAGTTTCCCAGATCTTAAAACTAAACAAATGTTGGGCAACCATACCAATTTTTGCTACTTTTATTGACTCTATCAGTTTTTCTATGATGAGCATTGAGTTTTTCTTGACAGTCCTACCCATTGACCTTAGCATGGTTCCATACCGAGCTAGGAGTCAATTTTGCCCATCGTACTTTCCAGCCTCCCCCTCTTTACGATCCTTATTTTCTCCCTTCCCCTGGTGATCTCCGACTTAAAATCCTATGAACTAAAAGCCCTCCCCCTTATTCTCCTTTCCACCCTAATAATTGTCGTCCAGTTACTACTTTCACCAGCTTTCCTGACCGAACGAATCCTTACCTCAGGAATCCTTCTTTTAGGCGGGGGGCTAATTTGGGTCATCTCTGGCTATCGGTTTGGACTAGGTGATGTTATCTACCTGAGTATTCTCGCCATGGTTCAAGATCCCTTTTCCTTGTATTTCACCGTTTTAACCGCCTGTGTTGCAGGATTTCTATTTTACGGTTATCATTTTTTACGGTTCCGAGTGGTTGCGGGAATCCCACTTCCTTTTGTACCGGTACTCTATCTTTCATTTACCTTTATTGAGGTGCCCCGTTGGTTAAATACAAATTTCTCCTGACCCTGTGTCTCATCGTACTTTCCGTTCTGCCCTTGCAAGCGCAGCAAATGAAGGCTTTGGAATTCCGGGATCAGGATATTAAAGACGTGCTTCTGGTTTTGGCCAAGCAAAATTCTGTGACCATCATCCCCGATGACACGGTGGAAGGAAAGGCGACCTATGTTTTTTCCAATATGGACTTTGAACAGGCCTTGAAACTGTTCTTGGATTCCTACAACCTGTCCTATACCAAGGAAAACGGGGTGTATACGGTCTCCCGAATTCGGGCCAATTATAGTAAGATCACAGGAAAACTCACCCTCATTGCCAGTGATGTCCCACTGAGAACCCTGATTCAGGCCTTAATTGCCGCCACAGGGAAAACCATTCTCCACGACAACATCGCCAACGACCCTTTCACTATAAGTCTTCAAGACGGGACGGTGGAAGAAGCCTTGAAAATGTTCGTCGCCAAATATCCCGACTTTTATTTGGATAAACAGGAATCCTACTATTACTTACGGAAGAAAAGCACTGAGACCTCCATCCAGCGTCCCACAGGAGGTCCCAGCCGGTTTATTCAAAAAAACGGGGATATTTATACCCTGACTATAGAAAAAGCCCGGTTCAAGGAGCTACTTCTGGATCTTTTTAGTCAGGGGAAAAAGGAATTCATCCTTCTTCTCGACCGAGATCAGATCCTGGAAAATATATTTATCTCTGGAAAATCCTTTGATGAGATTTTGAAAGTGCTCCTGCTCCAGGTAAATGGGGACTTTTCCGTAAACCAGGGAGTTTACTACATCACCGAAGTTCAGCGGAAAGACCTTCTCAAAAAGTACCTCACCAACATCATCATGCCCCTGCAGAATATTTCCTCCGCAGACCTGATCAAATTGTTTCCCTCCTCCTTAAGTTCCAGCAGTCAGATGAAAATTGATGATAAGGGAAACAAGGTCATCCTTTCCGGGACACTGGAAGAGATCTCTCCTTTGTTGGACTTTATCAAGATGGCCGACCAGCCCACCGGGGGAAATAAAGTCTATAGAATAGACCTGAATTTTCTCAAATCCGATGAACTCATCCCCCTCCTGCCTCAGGAATTCTCCAGCTTTTCCCCCCTCTCCCTGCCAGGGAAAACCAGCTTTTTGATAACCATTCCCGAAGGGAAAAAACCAACCCTGGACCAACTTTTGTCAGTCCTGGACAGGCCCCAACTGAGTATTCCCTTTAAACTGCGGTACATAAAAAATGAAGACCTCCTGACCTCCCTTCCCCCCAGTGTGACCGACATCAACCTGGTAAAAACCCGGGAACCGAACCAGATGTTCTTCAAGGGGACAGAAACCCAGTACCAGCGGTTTTTAAAAGATCTCACCTATATTGATGTCCCCCGACCTCAGCTGCGTTACGAGATTTTGGTATTGCAGTTTGAAGAGGGAAATAAATTAGATGCAGGGATGGACTATACGGTGGCTAAAAACAGTGATTCAGAAGCCATGTCCATGACTGGAAGCTTTGATCAACTTTTAAATCTGAACTTCGATGTCATATCGGGATTAGGATATAAATTTTCTGCGAACTTAAATGCAGAATTGACCAACAGTGATGCTAAAGTTCTGGCGGACACTATCCTGAACTCCCTCTCCGGCGAAAAAGTTAGCTTCCAAAATACGGGAACCACTCGCTATAAAACTTACGATCAAGTGGATCCCACCACGGGGAAACCCACCACCAGTGGGGTAGTAAGGGAACTTTCCAGCGGTTTGACCATGAACTTGGAGGGATGGATCTCCGGGGACAGAATGATCACCATGAAAATTGATACCACCCTCTCGAAACAAATTGCGGGAACCGGGGGATCCGACGCTCCTCCCAGTACCTCAGAAAAGAAAATATCCACCCAGGTGAGAACCCTCTCCGGTCAACCCATCGTCATCGGCGGATTAAAACAGGAAGACATTGCCGTGGGTATTTCAAAGGTTCCCTTCCTGGGTGATATTCCCTTGTTGGGACTACTTTTTCAAGAAAGAATCGAATCGGTTCAGCGTTCGGAGTTCTCCATTTATATCGTTCCCCACCTGGATACAGCCTACAAAGAAGAAGAAAACGTTCCCGATCGGCTATATTCCCTCTACAACCGTCTCAAAAGCGGCCTTTGATCATGGAAACTAAGAGCCTTTCCGAGTTTCAACCCCTTCCCGAGGCTACCCAGCAGTACCCCATGGAGTTCATCGAGCTTAAAGGGGTTATAAAACTTCGGGAAGATGAGAACTCTGTGACCGTGGGTTTAACCGCTGGGGACGATCTTTTTATCCAGAATGAGCTTCTGAACTTCCATCCGAAAAAAGTGATCTTTTACCAGGTTCGAAAAGAAGAAATCACCGAATTTCTAGGAAAAAAGCTCTCAGAGTTTACCGGCACGGCTTCAATTCAGGACAAAGAAAAATTAGACCTGGACCGCCTGGCGAACGATGCTCCCATCGTCAATTTGGTAAATAATCTTCTCATGGAAGGCATCCGTTTGGGAGCCTCAGATATCCATATCGAAGCTTTTGAATCCAAAGTCCATGTGAGGTATCGCATCGACGGGGTTCTGCGCATGGGACGAGTTTTGGATTACCAATCCTTCCCTGGGGTCAGTTCCCGGATCAAGGTCATGTCCCACCTGAATATTATTGAAAAACGGCTCCCTCAAGACGGGAGAATGTCGGTTAATATTGCGGACAAGGCGGTGGAGTTCCGGGTT
>CAZUXL010000106.1:4312-7168 GCA_964624355.1 uncultured Spirochaetales bacterium | reverse complement strand
CGGCGAGTCCATCGTTCTTCGAATATTCCAGCGCCGGGACCAAGTAAAAAGTTTGGAAGAGCTGGGATTTTCCCCCACCTATTTAGAAGTTCTCCGGCGTTGCGGTAAGCAGGCTAATGGACTCATCCTGGTCACTGGACCCACGGGGAGCGGTAAAACCACCACCCTAAATGGCCTGATCAAAGAACTGAACTCGGAAGATGTGAAAATCATCACCATCGAAGATCCGGTGGAAAATATGCTGGAAGGGGTGAACCAGGTTCAAACCCAGGAAAACATTGGCCTCACCTTTGAGTCCATTCTTCGTCGGCTTCTGAGACAGGATCCGGATATTCTCATGGTGGGGGAAATTCGGGACAAAAAAACCGCCGAACTGGCCATCCGCAGTGCCCTGACCGGCCACTTGGTTCTCTCCACCCTCCACACCAACGATGCCTTATCCGCCATCCCCCGGCTGATCAACATGGGGATAGAACCCTACCTCCTGGCAGGAGTTCTCAGGGGTGTCTCAGCCCAGAGACTTGTCCGTAGGGTCTGTCCCCACTGCTGTCGGGAAGTAGCTCCCACACCTTCGGAATCCGCCTTTTTTCTCAAATATGGTGCTGTACCTAAAACCGTTCTCCAAGGTTCCGGGTGTAAAGAATGCCATCAGACGGGGTACTTGGGGCGATTGGTCCTGGGGGAGATTTTTGAAATAAATGAACCGGTGGAAGAGCTCATTCTCCAGGAAAAGAAGAAACGGGACCTGGTTCAGTACTTCCAGAAACTAAACACTCCGTTTCTTATGGAAGATGGAATTTCCAAGATCAAAGCAGGGCTTACCAGTGTCACGGAAGTGGAAAAAGCCATATTGGCGGGGGCTTAATGGATTTTAAATGTGTGGTCATCGACACCTCGGGAAAACGAAGGACCTTCACCCAAACCTCAGCAACCAAGGAAGTCCTCCTTTTAGATCTCAATCGTCAGGGTTTTACCATCCTGAGCATGGAAGAAGCCAGGGATGCGGGCTCTCACAAAGGTAAGCACAAAATTTCCAGACCCAGTATTTTAGACTTTACCCGAACCATGCATCTTCTATTAAGTAGCGGACTGGGTATCAAAGAAGCCTTGAAAATTGCTGTGGAAATCTTTGAAAAGGATGAAACCTTGAGCTTTCTCAAGGAAGTGACTGCCACCGTGGAGAAAGGTCATACCCTTTTTGAAGCCCTCTCCCCCTGGGGTCGGTCCCTAGGAACCCTCTACCTAGGTTTGATAAAAATTGGTGAAAAAACCAGCTCCCTCACCCCCATTTTTGAGAAACTGACCGAATATCTCATGGTACAAAAAACCCTCCGGGATAAACTGATTAACGCCCTGATTTATCCCTCCCTCGTCCTAAGTGTAGCCTTGGGCGGGGTGATTTTCCTGGTTACCTTTATTTTTCCTGCCCTGAATAATATTGTGGGTTCCCTTAAGAAGGACGCGGGAAAGGAGCTTCAGTCCAATATTCTCGGATTCCAAGATGCCATGGGTCTCATGGGTTTGATTGTTCTTCTTTTAGCTCTGGTGATTGGAATACTGGTTTACCAATCTCGGAAGAGTTCAAACCTGCGCCTCGGTCTCAGTAAGTTTTTCTGGAAACTACCCTTTGTGGGAGGCGGACTACAAATTCTGGAAGGGCTCTATTTCAGCTTTGCCATGGAAACCCTCCTCCAAGCGGGTTATTCCGCAGAAGTCTCCTTAAGCGAAGCCTCGGCAACCTTGAAAAACCTCTACTTTAAAACCGCCGTAGACCAGGCAAAAAACCGGGTTCTCCAAGGGATCAGCCTTTCAAAATCTTTTCATGAAGATGAAGGGGTTCCCAGACGCCTGATCACCTGGATCCAGGTGGGAGAAAGAGCCGGAGATCTAAAACAGGTTTTCTCTCAACTTAGGTTTTATTATCAACAGGATATGGAGAAAGCCACGACCCGGCTTATGAACCTTATGGAACCGCTTTTAATCCTAGGAGTGGGAGTCATTCTCATTCTTTTAATCCTCAATTTTATCACCCCAGTCTTTTCAATGCTGGGGGATCTGCTGTAGAGTAGGTAAATATGAACTCACCCCGTCAACTTTCCCGTCGGTCTCCCTTACTGGGCGGATGGACTTTTATTGAGACCCTGGTGGTCATCGGTATCATTTTGATCCTCACAGCCTCCGTGGGATTCATGGCTTTTAAATACCTGGATCAGGCGAAACAAGCCACGGCAAGAAGCCAGATCGATACTTTGGCACAGGCCTTGAATGCCTATTATTTGGACGTTAAAGCCTTTCCCACCCAAGAACAGGGGCTTAAATCCTTGTGGGAAAGCCCTGGTACCGAGGGATGGAACGGCCCCTACATTTCCAAAGCCCTCCCTCCCGATCCCTGGAGTCATGAATATTTATACACCACCCCGGGGCCCAACGGCCTTCCCTATGAAATATCTTCCTTAGGAGCCGATGGTGCCCCTGAGGGACAAGGGAATGATGCGGATATTTCCTCAGCCCGGTAAGGGTCTCCAGGGCTTCTTTTTAATGGACGCCTTGGTGGGACTGCTCCTTCTGGTGGTACTTTTGGGATCCGTATTTCAAGCCTTTCAAAGCCTAAGTCTTTTGATCCGCGGTCAGGAGGCAGCGTTGACCAAGGAATGGGAGAGCGCCCAGGGGGACACCCGTTTTGACCCCTTTTACTAAGAACTCCCTCAAAGCCTACACATTTTTAGAAACCCTGGTGGGTCTGGCTATTCTAACCCTCATGGGCGGATTACTTTTGGGAGCCCTATTCACCACTCGGCAACTCACAGAAAAGTCCGTGGACACCTTAAATCGAAATCAGGAAACCCGGCAGATTTT
>CAZUXL010000106.1:0-4292 GCA_964624355.1 uncultured Spirochaetales bacterium | reverse complement strand
ATCGCCGAAGAAACCGGAAATAATCTAAAGGTATTTTATTTAGATGGGAAAAATGAGAATCCCTGGAGTTTAGAAACTACTGAATCCGGTTTAAAAATCTCCTTCGAGAATCAAGTGAGAGAATCACCTAACCTAAAAGAACTTCAATGGAAGCTCTGGGAAAAGGATAATCGAATCATCGGTCTTGAAGTCACCATTCCCCGGGGAGGGAAGATTTATACCCTCCATTGGCCTTGGGGAGCTCAGCCCCTGTGAAAAGCCAGAAAGCCTTTATGACCTTGAGCGCCACAGCCTTCCTTCTTCTCGTGGCCGCCTGGGCTGGAGTCGTGGCCACCCATCTTCAGGCCTACTATTGGGAAGCAGGTCGCCGCCAAGAAAAATTGCTCAAAGAAGAGGCTTTAAAAGTCGCCAGTTTGGAATTGATACAAATAGCCGAGGAATGGAATCCAGAGGAAACCAACTGGGATATAGCTGTTAAAGATTATACGGGGTCTGGGGAAGTGGAAATTATCGACCATGGCTCCAAAATGAATCTAAACTATATGAATCAGTTTATCCTGGGTCAGTCGGAACTCAAGGGTCTTTTTATCCAGGGAAATGCGGAGACTTTGCAGCAGCATCGATTTTCTGAAGGGCCTTTTGTCGACCTCTCCTCCTACCAAGAGTATTTTTCCAAGGAAACTTTGGAGAAATACTTCACTGTACAATCCTCTCTAAATGTAAACACCAGCGACGAGTATCTGATTGAAAAATTAGCGGACCTGAGAAAGACCAGCGGATCCTCCTACAGGGAAAAAGTCCGGCAACTAAGGCTGTCAAAAAAGGTCCTCAAAGCAGAGGATTTTGACACCTTCTTAGGAATAGATAAGGAAATTCTCACACCCTTTTGGACGACGGTAGGAGAGTTAAACCTTAACACCTGTGAACCCTTACTTTTGCACGCTTTGATCACTTACCCCGCCTGGGCCATCCCCCAAGCAGAGGGTCATTATCAAAATATATTGGATGTTCGCAGGAACAGGCAGATTAAAATTACAGAAATTCCCACCTTATTGGGAGTACAACCGGACCATTTGATCCTACCGTACTTTTCTGTAAAATCTTCCGTGGTGGAAGCCAGAATTAAGATGGAGACATCCTGGATTCGGATAGTTTTGTACAAAAGTCCTAGTAAAGGGGAATCTAATTCTGTTAGAATCCTGGAACAGGAAATCCATCCATGAACAATCCCCGTATCCCCCGAAGCCAATGTCAGGTTCTACGATTTGATTTACCAAAACTCAGTCCCAAGGATTGCATCAACGCCCTGGATTTCAAACTCAGAGCTGCGTATCCGGGATACAAAGACGGACTGAATTATTATACCCACTGGATCTCCACCAGGGCGGGAATGTCAGTTCTCGTCCTTATTCCCCAAAATAGAGCCATCACAGAAAACAATCCGGAAACCATCTTGTCTCCGGATTTCCCCCTCATCTTCACTTCGGCTTACGAGGGGAATATCATTCTCACTGGCTCTACAGCCCTGGGTGACGAAATCCATATCTACCGGGAGAGAATCCTCAGCCAGTCCCACTTTATGCCCCGGGGCAGTCATCCCTTTGAATCCTTGGTATCCAGTCTCAGAACCCAGCATTCAGAGCATAAGTGGTATCATTTGAGTGGACATAATTTTCTGCCCTGGATCGGTCCAGATAAACCAGCCTCTTTATTTCACGAAAAAATATGTACTCCTGAGATCTGTCCTCCCATGGAACTAAAAGGATTACCGAAAAAGTCATGGATTCCCCTCGGGTTGCGACTATTTTTCAACCTGGTAGTCCTGACTGCTGCTGTAGGATTAATTGTTGGGAACGAAAACAAGTTTCAGAAAGAGAAACAACTTCTCCTAAATGAAATACACACTCTAGAGACGGAGCAAAAGACTCAGCTGATATCACCCCAAGAACAGAAAGATTTAGAAAAACGGCTGAAGAGTCTAGAGGAAAATCAAGGCTACCCCCTCCCAGAACTTTTTAATCGCCTCAGTGCCTCGCAAGGGGGTAAATTTCTACTTACAGGGCTTCTTTTCAAAGAAGGTAAACTGCGCTTGGAAGGCCGTGGTTCTAACGCAGTAGCTGTCTTGGAGTCCTTGCGTACTGATCTCTGGTTTCATGATTTGATTCCTTCCTCCATTCGTAAAAACCCATCGGGAAGTTCAGAGATATTTATCTTTGAGGGGAAGGTGAACTTTGACTGACCGAGAAAAATTTCTCCTTAAAATATTCGGATTCACCGCAGCAGCCCTGGGAATTATCCTAGGGGTTTCTCTTTTCTTAGATTATGGATCATCCCGGCAAATGGAATTACAAAAACTCCACACCCGATTGGCAAGTCTCAAAGCTCAAAACTCAAATTCAAGTAAACCAGATATTCGAAAACAGGTTCAACTGCTGGAAGAAAATCTTTGGGATAAGGGTTCGATGGATGCCCTCATGTTAGGTTCTTTCATTCGAAAAACGGCTCAAATATATAATCTAACTATTGTGAGTGCCCGGATTCGCAGTGAATCTGATGAAGGAGCCTTTTGGGAATGGCAACTGCGGGGTGACGCCCTGGGATTTTTTAGATTTTTAGATCAGTTGGAATCTTTGGAAAAGCCCCTTCTGTTCAAATCTGTGGACATTCGTCAGGATAAGAACAGTCTTAGGATTACCTTGGAGGTGGGATATGGGATCAAAAACTAAGACTTGGGATATCCTTCTCCTAATAACCAGTATCATTGTCATTTTGTTAGGTATACCTTTTTTCTGGATTGGAAGCGATGTCCCCATGGGACTAACCAACCGCAAAGCAACGACTATCACAGAAAGAGAAGAAGAGCCGTTGAAACCATACTCCTCCCAGACAAGGGCATTACTTTTTGATTCCCCTCCAGCCCATATAGTAAACCCAGTTACTACCGCTACGATTATTGCCCCTGTAGTGGAAATAAAAGCCGATACGATTAGTTTAAGTTATGTAGGCACCATGACCACAGCTGAAAATAACGAGCAATTCTTTTTTAAAGACAAACGCAGTGGAATAATATTGACCCTGCAATTGGGTGAAGCCATGGATGGCTGGGAGCTCAAAAGCCTTGAGGATAAAAAATTCAAAGTAGAAGGGCCAGGAGGCTTATATGAAGTTAAACGGTAGCATTATTATCCTGGTAGCTCTGGGACTTCTTTCCTGTGCCAGTAATAGTTTTCTTGATGGTAAACCTAAGGAAAAAGGTCCCTTGACCGGCATGATCTACGACCGAGATAGACAAAGTGTCTCCTCAGCCAAGATTCAAGTTTTTTTCCCAGGGGTGGAAAAACCCTTGGAAACCCAGACGGATATCAATGGAAGATTTTCCATAGCAGAAGCTCCCTACGGTAGCTTGAAGGTTACCATTTCCAAACCTCTCTATGAAACTTTCTCGGTGGATTTCCCCTTTACCACCCAATCCCAAGTCCTCTATGCCCAGGTGATTCATAGAAATAGCTTGGTAGAGTTAGGCACCGTAGCTCTGCAGACTGGGGAGTGGGAGCAGGCTCGAAATCTTCAAAAACGGGCCCAAATCTTAGATCCACAGTATCCCGACATCGTATTTTTGGAAGTCTATATTCTGATTCATGATGAAAAGTATAAAGAAGCCGTTGCCCGGCTAGAAGGTCTCATTCAACGTTCCTCAGGACTGTATCCTGCGTATCTGGCCTTGGTGGATATTTATGAATTCAAATTAAAGGATATTCCATTTGCCGTAGAAGCTTTAAAGAAAGCACTTTTGATTCGGTCACAACCGGAATGGGAAGAGAGATTGAAGAAATTGGAATCCTAAAAAAGCTCATATGGGCGTAGTACTAAACCCACTATTATATCGTCCCGGGTTTATGGAGAACGAATTCCATGATCAGAATGAGAAAGCAATACCCGCTTTTTATCCTTTCGATGAGTCCAAGCCTAATCAAAGGATCGTTCAATAAGTGAAATTACCATATGCACATCAAAGTCCCTATGGGTTTAGATAAAATCATGCTGAAAATAGGCGAAGGAATGTCATAAGATGTGACAGTCCTTCATGGAACACAAAGGAAATGGACAGGACAAGACGGAATTCATACTTAACATATACCCATATCTTATATAGCTTTAAGGCATAAAAAGGAAGGGACAGGTGAGAGAATAGCCCTGTTCTACTCCCCTCACCTCCAAAGAAATGTACCAAACAGCTCTCATTTAAGGACATTTTGGGTAAAAAGCCACACTTGGAGATTTCGGACCAGATC
>CAZUXL010000105.1:0-10877 GCA_964624355.1 uncultured Spirochaetales bacterium | reverse complement strand
CCTAATAAATTTGCCTCTCGGGTTCCAATGTGGTAGAATTCAATTGAGCCTTGGAGGTGGAACATGTCCCAATTACCTGAGAAGATGGTTTTAGCAGCTTTTGTAGCCGATGCCCTGGCCCACAACAAAGGGGGAGCCCTGAGCCTCCAGGGAGAACAAATGCGGATTCTCCTGGAAAACCTTCACCAAGAAGGGGAGTGGAACCTTAAAACCTATTATTTAGACTGGCAGGCCGGGATGAAGCACTATAACGGGCTGACGGATGGGGCCGTGAGAGCGGTTCTTTCAGGTGCCGAAGAGGGGCGGGGGTTCGGGGAAAGTGCGGTAACCAGCCCTGATCTTTCTGCTTTAGGACGGATTGCCCCTTTGGTCTGGCTCTATCAGGAAGATGAGGAAGCCATGATCCACAGCGTGAGGGAGTGTATAGGTCTCACCCACCGGGCTCCCATAGTGCTGGAAGCTGCACAGATTTTTGCCCGGACGGCCTTCGATATGCTCGCCGGGGAAGATCTTATTCCTGCCCTAAGGGCTGTTTGTGACCACATGAGGGACTCCCTTGCGGCGGATCTCATTCTCCAGGGTATGGAAGAATCAGAAATCCCCACCGAGGAAGCTCTCAGACTCTTCGGACCCGCAGCCACGGCAGATCAAGCTCTACCACTCCTCGGCCACCTGCTATGCCGGTATGCGGAAGACCCCGTGGAAGGGCACCGACAAAATATAGCCGCCGGAGGGGATGTGGTCTGCCGTGCCTCTATTTTGGGAATGCTCTTCGGAGCTTATTTGGGACTTGGAAGCTTGGAGCCATCCTGGATTTTGAACCTGGAGCATCGAACCAGCCTTCAGCACCAGATGGAGTGGGAAGAGGACTTGGAAGACTTGGTGAAAGTGTAATAATGTCTAGAATCTTTGTGTTTATAAGTCCTGGAAACCTCGAGTGAATATCCAGACTTTTGGGAGAAGTACAATTTATAGGCTCCTAATTTAACACTTTTTTAGGGATTTTGAATCTACTTATTTCTGATATTTTCTTAATTACATATGTGATAAGTGATTAATGAACACAAAGATTCTAGACACTTCCTGGTGAACCATGTAATGCTAGATATATTCCATTTTTGGAGTAAATATGAAGTTGTGTTTCATCCTTTTTCTGACTCTTTTTTGTCTAACCGATTTGACTGCGGCAAAAAAAGGAGCCAGGAATCCCGAGCCAGTGCCGGAACCTACTCCTGAACCCAGTCCTAGCCCCTTTCTCCATATTGGGGACGATCTCGCTTCGGGAATGTCCTGGATTTCCGGTTCTGCATCCTTTGGTTCAGATATTACTTTCTGGTGGCTGGATGATTCCTTTAGTGCCAACCTCATCGAAATGACCACCACCAGAGATACCCCCTTGTTTTATACCTTCCAGGTCACCATCGATGATCTTTTTGGATTTAAAGCTTCCGCAAACCTATATTTGGACAAAATTCTTAATCCGTTGGGTTTATTTTCTCCTGACCTGAGCCTGGGACTTTCGGGAACCTCCGGGGGAGCCCAGTCTGATGTTATTTTTCCATGGAACCTGATGACCTTGGCCGGGGAACTTTTGGATGAGAATATGGGCGACGGGAGTCTTTTTCTGGAATTCCACTATAAGTACCGTCTTTTTCGCTGGGAAAATAAAATAGTTTCCAAGTGGCTGGATACCGTGGTGGACTATTACGATGAAAAAGGGGTGGTGCATTTATACGCCCCAGGTTCGAGTTTTTCCACAGGAAGCCGGTGGTCCGATTATATCCTCGGTGTCGGTGGTCAACCTTTGGATGATTACCCCATGGGGTTTTTTGTGGGAATGGAGTACTGGGAACTTTTGGCCCCCACCTTGTTAGATCTTATGATTAGAGATACTTACACCTCTTCCGCCGACGTGATTATGCAGACTTGGAATAAGTTTTTGGGCCTGCGAACGAGCTTTTCCGCCGGGGTGGATGGTCAAAATCCTGAAACTCTGGAAAACGAGCTGGGATTAGGGGTGAGCCTAGGAATGACCATAGGTAGTTTTTCCGGATCCAACGACTACTTCCAAGGTCCGGGGAGTTTGGGTTCCACCATGTTTGCCGGACTGCATTCGGGTTTGAAGTTTGAACTGTGGGAAGGGTCAGAGGGGTATATCTTACTGGGCCTCGAAGGTACTTTTTCCCTTCTCAACACCTTTGGTTCCGCTGAAGCCCCGGGGAAAGCGTTGAAGGATTTACCTTACCATGCCATAGGAGGATCCTACACCCTCCCGGCAGGGGCGGAATTGGATGTGAGTATCAGCCGGTGGGAAACCTTTGGCGGCCCTTATTTGAAAGCTGGGTTTAAATTCTAACCAATGCCGGAGGCAGGCTTCCAAAACTTAAGTATTTGTTAAGCTACTTAATCCAGACTACCCCTGGACAAAAATAGGCCCTCAGGGTATAGAAAAAATACGAGGATTATTATGACAAAAAAAATTGCGGTTCTGTCCGGTGATGGAATTGGACCCGAGGTGATGGCCGAGGCTTTAAAAGTCCTGGCGGTGATTGAAAAGAAGTTTGGGATTACCCTGGAAAAGACCTCTGCGGACGTGGGCGGGATCGCCATCGATAACCACGGGAAGGCATTGCCCCAGTCGACCATCGATATTTGCGAGGCCTCCGATGCCATCCTTTTCGGCTCTGTGGGCGGACCAAAATGGGAAAAAATGCCCCCTGCGGAACAGCCAGAGCGGGGTGCCCTGTTACCTCTACGAAAACATTTCGGCCTCTATGCCAACCTCCGACCCGCCATTATTTTTAAGGGACTGGCTGGAGCGAGTCCTTTGAAACCTGAAATCATCGGAGAAGAAATGAACCTATTAGTCATCCGGGAACTCACCGGGGGGCTCTACTTCGGGGAAAAATTCCGGGATGCGGACACCGCTCGGGACACCATGACCTACAGCCGAAAAGAAATCGAACGGATCGCCCATGTGGGCTTCAAAGCCGCCCGGATGCGGGACAAAAAGCTCTGTTCCATCGACAAGGCCAATGTGCTCACGACTATGGTCCTGTGGCGGGAAGTGGTTACCGAAGTGGGAAAACAATACCCTGACGTGACATTGACCCACATGTACGTGGACAATGCAGCCATGCAGTTGGTGAAAAACCCCCGGCAGTTTGACGTGATTCTGGCGGAAAATATGTTCGGGGATATTCTCTCGGACGAAGCGTCCATGATTGCCGGATCCTTGGGCATGCTTCCTTCAGCCTCTTTGGCCGACGGGACTTTTGGTCTGTTTGAACCCTCCGGTGGATCCGCCCCGGATATTGCCGGAAAAGGTATCGCCAACCCCATCGCCCAAATTCTTTCTGCGGGCATGATGTTCCAATACAGCTTCGGAAAACCTGAAGTTTACACCGCTGTTCATACCGCTGTGGCTAAAGTATTGGCTGACGGTTGGAGAACCGGAGACATCTGGACCGAAGGGTGTAAAAAAGTCGGGACAGCCGAAATGGGAGATCTGATCGTAAAAGCCCTCTCTTAAGTTTCCATCTCCAAATTAAAAATAGGGACATCCAACTGGGTGTCCTATTTTTATGGCACTTTTGCCCCTGTTACGGTAAGATTTCCCAGGCCTGTGAGGGTAAGTTTCCAACCGCCAGGCAAATCAAATTGTGCGGGTGATAGGGGATCAATTATTTCCTCCACGCCCCCATGGCGAAAAACCAATACTTTATCTACTTTTGATTGCCCATCAAGAACGATAGGTCTGTCCGGGACACCTTCAAAACTGGAAGGCCACCCAAAACTGATCTCCACATCCATTATGTAGGATCCGTCGGAATGAATCACGGTGTCTAAGAAAGCCCCGTAGAAACCTTCGCTCACCAGTCCTCGTCCTGGGGTATAAGTCCCTTCAGCCACTTTAAAAAGAAATGACTTCCCCAGATCGTCATCCCGCCAAGAAGTACGAATCCGGTTGAACGCAGCTTGTAGGGAACCCATGGGAGCCTTAGCGTCCCCCTGGCCATTATCATTACCCCCGGGTCTGAGGTAATAAACGATCCGCCCATTTTCCACTTGATGGGGAACATCTGGAGGAAACCAAAAGCTTATGGGATTTATACAGGAAGAAAATAGTACTGAAACAATAAGTATGGTTAGGTTTTTCATGGAAGACACCTCATATCTGTATAAGAAAATTGAAGACCACATCATCTAGGATTTCCAGAGTACCCACCTCTGTCCCACTAAAATTCCAAGCCCACGAAAGCTCATAGGTAAAGTCATTGAATCCCCCGCCCAAACCAAATTTCCACCCCAATCTGTAACCCGGATCCTGTCGCACCCACGATAACCCGGCCAAAAATCCATAAGCCCGGACCTCTGACCTAAGGGTATTTAAAAGAAAAGGATTCACATCGAATTCCGTCAGGTAAGAGAGACCCAGGTTAGATCCTTGGTAATCTCCTTTGACCAGTCCGAACCAACCACCCGCAGCGTTAAATCGGTTATAACCCTCATTAAGAAACCCGCCGAAGGGCCTGAATAAAGCCGCCAGTTCTTTCCAGGGACTGGGAACACCGGAGCTAAGAGCCATTCCCAGAAAATCAGGCCCTGCAGTGAGGGCTTTGAGCCCGCCAGCGGGGGTAAATAAAGTTTGTGAATCCACACCTAAAAGTTTAAGTTTAAAATAGAGTTCACTGGCCTCGAACCCTCCCACGCCCTGGGGAATATGGGATTTATCTGAATAGTCCCCGAGCTGTTTTCCAATCACCCCAGTCCAACTACTTTTCTCCACCAAGTAGGTGCTTATAAAACGACCATCCGTATCAATGGGATCTCGAAATTTCAAAAGTCCTCCCAATTGAAGTTCGACCCAACCGGGGTACTTAAGTTCTATACCTGGGAGAAACTGTCCCGCCATGGCCGCAAATCCGGTAGCCCGCCCTCCCGTGAGAGGACCATACAAACCTCCGGTAAATAAAAAGCTGAAAAAACTCAATACATCATTGGAGGCGTACCAGGGATCAAAAAGTCTGAAGAAATTATCGATATGACTGGCCACAAAGTAATCTGCTGAAAGATACACCCCTAAGTAGGGACTAAACCTGTAGGATACCGCAGCCCTATAGGCCATCAGACTCCCGTGAATTTGTCCGCCCGCTGAAGGACCGATCAGGGGAAAACCCCGATTATCCGTATCTCTCACCAGTAAAAGGGCGGGAGTCCAACGACTTACTGCACTGAACCCCAAGGAAAATGGATCCTTTTCCGTGATAATTTTTTTATCTTGGGCTTCTAGAAAAGCGGATAAAAAACGGGAGGCATCCACGGCGCCGCTTCCAGTCATGAAATCCGTTCCTGTAATGGTAACCTCGGCGCCTGCATTAGCTACCCACAGAATTAACCCGATAGTCCAAATATATTTCATGTTTACTATTTTAGTAAGGAATTTTTAAAAAAGCCAGCAAAAACCCCATGGAGCCTCGCAAATCATCCAGTGGTGGAGTCTTGAAATTAAAAAGCCTAGTCCGCAGTCAGAAAAAAGAGTCTTACTTCCGTACCTTTACCCAGTTCCGACTCTATTTCCATGAAGCCCCCCATGCGGCTCAACAGAGAATAGGCTACGGTTAGACCCAATCCTTTACGGCCAGGTATGGTGGTGTAATAGGGGTCATAAATTCGTTCCATTTCTTCCACAGGAATCCCAGGACCTTGATCTAGAAAGCTGATTCTCAGGTAATTCTGAACCTTACCCTCCGTCGCATCCACTGGAAGGGAGACAATGTTCGATGACACCCGAAGAGGCTTGCTGGGACCGGCGAAAACCAGGGCATTATCCCCCACCTCCTGGAAAATGAGCTCCAATTTTCGCTTATCAGCCCGAATTTGAGGAGCCTGGGGTAGCAAATTTAAAAAAACTGGTACGCCTTCTTTTCGTAGACCGTCCAAGGAACTATTCAAAACAGGATAAGCATCGATCCCTTGAAGATCGTAAACCCCTCCTGCCCCCATGGAGACCAAGTCATCGGTGAGGCTGCGGGCATTCATAATTAAGGACTGTGCTTGATTTAGGCTTTCCGTATCCACGACCCCTTTTTCCGCCTCCATAATGGCCAGGGCAATCTTACCGGAAACACCGGCGAGGAGATTGGAGAAATCATGGACCACCCCCGCTGAAAAATTAAAAAGCGATTCCATCTTTTTTTGATGTCGGGCAGTTTCCCCGGAGCTAAATCTTTGGGTCACATCCCTGACACTTAAAAAGTGACGAACTTCCTCGGGATTTTTTGAATTTTTATGGGAAACCACGGTCTCTAATAATTTTTTCTCACCGGTTTTCATCTGAATCCAGGCGTAGAACCGGTGACCCGAGGGAGCGTGAAGAATCAAGGGAAGTTTCAGGTGCATGGGTTTCATCTCTTCCACAAAATAATCCAGGGGCTTATGGATCAGGTCATCCAAAACAAAACCCAGAGCAAGCAGCCCCCCCTCACTTAAATAAGTGATAGTCCCTTCTGAGGAGATCTCTATTAAAAGATCCTGGGAGAAATCTAGAATCTCCCTCAACTTATCCCGTTCATTTCTTTTATGTTGTATGAGATCATCCCGGGAAGATAGGGCAGAACGCATTTCCTTATCAAAATCTTTCAAAAGAGATCCAAGTTTAGGTAAATCCTCCCCCAGTTTCACCTTTCCGACAGGGGAGATAATGAGGGTCCTCCAAGTATTAAGGGGGCGAAACCAGTGTTTTGCCAATAACAAACCCAGGGTGATGAGAATGAGGCTTCCTAAAAGTTCGGGGATCACTTGGAGCAGGCAGTCAGTCCAGGTCCAAGGCTTGTATAACCTCTCCATAAAAAAGGCCACCTGAAGGGATGAATCAAAATAATAAATCCCGGCTACGTTAAAATCCCGGAGATTTTTATACGTACCAGAAAAGGAGTCCCCGGAAAGTGCGAGATCAATGTAATCCGGGTCCTGAAAAACCGGAAGTTCCGTGATGGACTTGGGCCTGAAAAGCCAAAACCTTCCTGGAACCACGGAATAGGCGAAATCCTGAGAACCCAGTTGCCGGGAAAATTGAACCGAGGCCTCGGACAGTTCCAAATCCGCCACGGCAAAGTAAATGAGCTTCAAAAAATGATCCCGTAGGGGGACGGCAATTCTGATTCTTGGAACCCCGCTTCCCGCATCCACCGAAACTCCACTCTGAGAGAACCCCGAAAGGGATTCTTTAATCCATTCTTCTTTTGACCACCGGGTGACGGGATCCTGGGAATCCGTAGTCAATACTAAGTTTTGATTGGGACTTAGTAAGTAAATATTCCGGAATTGGGGAGTGGAATTTTCCAGTCTTTTTAGATTTTTTCCGATTTCCACCAAATCTTGATCCAAAAAGCCTTCGATCATCCGAAGTTTTTGCCCCTGAGTGACCAACCAATCATTGAATCCCCGAGACCTGAGAGTTAGTTCTTTTTTAAGGTCCGACAGGATAATTTCCCGGCGGGTAAATTCCTCACTCTGGGAATGAATTACAGCAAAAACCACATTTAGACTGAGGGCACCCAAGAGCAAAAGAATATAAATTCTTATGATTAAGGGATCGAACCAGCTTTTCAAGGAGCTAGGACCTCTAGGGCTGTTTTCACATTTCCAAAAGGAGGGGAGACTTGAATCCCATTCACCCAAGGTTTCATCCTTTTTAAAATTTCCCTGGAAATGGCCACCCCGGCCGCCCGAGCTGCCTCTTTGTCCTCATGCTTTTTCATTCTTTCCAAAATATCCTGGGGAATCACTACCCCTGGTACTTCACTGTTTAAAAATAAAGCATTTCTATAGGATGCCAAGGGCCAGAGGCCCAAAAGAACGGGAACACCTGTGGCTTTTAATTTTTCCAGGAATTCCTGAAGTTTATCCTGATCCCACACCGGCTGGGTGATAAAAAATTCCGCTCCGGCTTCCGCTTTTTTAAACGCCCGCTCCAACTCCATTTCCATGGACGGAAAGGCAGGATTTACCCCACACCCATACACAAAGGAAGAGGTATCCGGCAGCTCTTCGCCCCCAAAATCTAAGCCTTGATTAAAGCCCTTTACCATCCGGGTCAATCCGATGGAGTCCACGTCGAAAACCCCGGTGACGTTGGGGTATTTCCCCACTTTAGGTGGATCACCGGTGATCAGAAGCACATCCCGAAGTCCCTGGGCGTGGCCCCCGAAAAGGTCCCCCTGGAGTCCCAGGAGGTTCTTATCCCGGGTAGCCACATGTAGGATGGGTTCAAGTCCCGTTTTCCTTAAAATTTCCACCGCTGTGGTAAGGGCGGAAATCCGGGCACTTGCCCTGGGACCATCGGGAATATTTACATATTTAACCCCAGCACTGGCCAGAGCCTGGGCTTTTTCCAGGATTTTTGTTAAATCCCAACCCAGGGGAGAAACCAGTTCCACGGTGGAAATCCAATTCCCCAGGGCTAAATCCTTACCTAGGTTCGACCTTTGATCCTGAGGGATCTCCGGACGGGCCTTCCCCGAAGTCTCGCTTACCGAAAGGGAAGTGTTTTTCCGCCCCCGGTCAAAACTCACCAAGGTTCGGCTCATTTTTTCTATGTGCTCAGGGGTCGTACCGCAACATCCCCCAATGATCCCCGCCCCCATATCCAGAAAAAATTTCGCATACTCGGCGAAATAATCCGGGGTGGTGAGATAAAACTGCCGTCCGTCCACTTCCTTGGGAAATCCGGAATCCGGCTGAACAGCCAAGGGCTTTTTCACCACTTTTTTCAGGATTTCCAAGGCTTCCAGGGCATCCGAAGGGCCAATTAAATTCATTCCGGCCACGTCCACTTTTTCGTGGTCCTGGAGAAACTGCGCCCAGGCAAGAGTTTCCGTACTCACCACTTCCGGTCCTGCGTAATGAAGTTTGCTCAAGGTGAATTGGGCTTGAATGGGGACACCGGGAGCCACATTTCCTGCGGCCTCCAGAGCGATGGCCATTTCTTCCCGGTCATGAAAAGTTTCCAAAAGAATGACATCGACCCCGCCCCGATAGAGGGCTCCGATATGGGCTTCAAAACTTTTCAAGGCCCTATCCCGGCTCAAAGGTCCCAGGGGATTTAAAATCTGCCCCGTGGGACCCACTGCCCCTGCCACGTAGACCTCATCCCCCGCAGCTTGACGAGCCAGACGAACTGCAGCCTGGTTTATGGCTTCGGTCTTCTCTGCCAAGTTAAATCCAGCGAGTTTAAGGGGATTGGCTCCGTAAGTATTGGTCTCGATGACCTGGGCACCGGCATTAATATAGTCTTTGTGCACATCCAGAACCATCTGAGGACTGGTGAGGCAGGTTTCTTCAAAGCATTTTTTTAAGTAGACGCCCCGACTGAACAGGAGGGTCCCCATGGCTCCGTCATAAAGAAGGACACCTTCTTTTATCCGGTCCAAAAAAGGCTTTTTCATTTCATCCTACCAGATAGTTCCTGAAGAATGGCTTCCAGGGGAATGTTTCGCACTTCAAAAAGTACCAGCATGTGGTAAATAAGATCGGCGGCTTCGGAAACCATCTCCTTGTCATCCCTGGCCAGGATCAATTCCACCGCTTCTTCGCCGGTTTTTTTTCGGATTTTTTCCTCACCTTTTTCAAAGAGGTGGGTGGTGTAACTTCCCACGGGACGCTCTAGATTTCGTTGGTGGATGATAGCCGCCAAGCCCTCTAAAATGGAACCGCTGGCATTGGGAAGATTAACGGGTAGTTCCGGAGTCGACGAGCTCTCGGGAACGAGGGGGGCCAAACCATGCCAGGTCTGGTAATTTTCCAGCAGGATTTCTGTGTGATCCCCTTTGAATTCCAAATGGAACCCCCGAGTCTCCGCCACGGGTAGAACCCTCTTAGTTTCCGGGTGAAAAGCCCATATTTCTCCTTGCTCCAAGGATTTCTGATAGGCCTTGGGGGATTGGAGAGCCGCAGCCACCAATGCGCGGTTTTTATTAAAAACCAAAAGAGGGAATATTTCCTCCATCACCACAGCACCTCCGAAGGGTCTTTTTGATAATCGGCGATACATTGGGCGATGTCAATTCGCCCCTTATAGATGGCCTTCCCGGTGATGACCCCGGGCAGACCTTCGGGACTGGCTTGAGCGATCAGGGCCAGGTCTTCAGGAGAACTGATTCCGCCGCTGAGAATGACCGGTAGTCCGGAGTCCCGATGAATTCTCAAGGTGTTTTCCAAATCCGGACCTTCCAGGGTTCCGTCTTTAGCGATGTTGGTGAAAATTATGCTGATGAGTCCTAAATTTTTACACTGTCTGGCCAGTTCTGAATCTTGGAGTTTTGAATCCTTTTTCCAGCCGGCGATTTTTACATGACCGTGGAGACTGTCAATTCCGCCGATAAACTTCTGACCATAGCGTTTCACCCAGGCTTCCACGGTTTCCGGCTCCTTGGCCAAAATAGTACCCACCACCAGTCGATCCACACCGGTTTCCAAAAGATGCTCCACATCTTCCTGGGTCCGAATTCCCCCGCCCACCTCAATAATCCCGGTAAAAGCCCGGCGCATTTTTCTTAAAAGACGACGATTCTCACTGGAGCCGGAGCGGGCTGCATCCAAATCCACCACGTGGAGGCGTTTAGCCCCCGCTTCCTGAAATTTTTCCGCAATTTCCACCGGGGAGCCTTCATAAACCTCAGCACTGTCGTAATGCCCCATGTAGAGTCGGACGCACCGTCCGCCTAAAATATCGATGGCTGGAATAATGAGCATAATGCCCCCCGCAATTTTTCCGGTAGACTATCAAATTTGAGGACTACTATCAACAGAAAAGACAAAAATTAGATCGATATTGAACAAGAAATACGAGAAAAACCGTGTTTTTTGACAATATA
>CAZUXL010000104.1:1676-10894 GCA_964624355.1 uncultured Spirochaetales bacterium | reverse complement strand
ATCACCAAATATACGATAAAGTGATGGTTCAAGCGACCAATTATTTTTATACTACGAAATAGTTCCCTTTTCCCTCGCTCTTCACCTTAGCCAGGGCCTCTTCTAAGGATTGGGTTCCTTGCATCTCGGAAATTCCTATGGAACAGGCGAGTTGGTCTTGTTCGGTGAGTTCCAAGGGTCGTCCAAGGAAGGTTTCCAGGGCGTCTTGGAAGTTTTTTCGATTTTTCATTTCTTTGAGAATCCGCTGGGCTACTTTTTTTGCTCCTTCAGTACCGGTATCGGGGACGAGGATAACAAATTCTACCCCGCCATAACGAACAACCAAATCTTCCTGGCGACTGGCTATATGGAGTAGTCCGGCAAATTTTTGAAGAACCAGGTCCCCTACGGCTCTGCCGTACCTGTCGTTGTATGCCCGGAAATTATCCAAGTGAATGTACAAGACTCCCGTTTTGTCCTTCAGGGGCATTCGCCGTAATTCTTGTTTACTTACAAGACCAGTGAGTTCATCTTTGGGATCCGAAGCCTGGAGCTTTTCCTGGTGGGTGATGAAGTCCACTTCCGAGGCCGTTTGGGCTGCAGCGATGCTCAAGGGGGCCAATTCTTCCTCGGAGAACCCCAGAGTGCGGCTCGTAGAGCCGAGGATCATTCCCCCTAAGTATCTTTCATTATGTACCAAAGGAAGAAAAACTAAGGACTCCAGTTGTTCATGGAAGTCTTTCAGGGCTTCTATATTGGATATCCTGTGGAAATACTGGGGTGAGGAATGGGTAAATAGAAGATTATGAAGTTTGAGGGTATCCATTTGCGGGTTAATGGCAAATTGGCCCGCACAGGAAAACTGGCCCTTTTCATCCTTCAGTACGATGAATCCTGATTCCACTATAAAGCTCTGGCGGATGAGGGTCAGGACTCCTTTCAGAAGGGAATCCACATCTTTTACTGCTTCCAAATGGTTGATCAAGGACGTGAGAAAGTTCATTTCACCCATTTTTTTTCGAAGCCGGAGGGTGGTTTTTTCCTGATGGGCAATTTCCAGAAGTTCGTTGATGTTCGGCTCTTTTACTTTCCAAGCTAGGTCCGAGGAGCGTTTTCCTTCCAAGAGTTCCTGAAAGCGGCGGCTGTAGAATGGTCCTTCGTAGAGACTTATTTCGCCCAGGGCATCTTCCCAGATCTGTACCTGCCTGCCGGATTTAATGATGTCTCTGTTGAAGATTCCCCATTCCACTGCAAAATAATAGGCAAGGATGGAGTAGTTTTTCATTTGGGTAAATCGATAAGCTTCATTCCAATCCTCTGTCGAGGTGGTGAGAAGGGCTTTTAATAAGACAAAAAAGAAACTGTGGACCGGGTCAGCCACAGCGGGATTCTGTTCAGCTTTGTAAAAGCTCTGCCAAGCACCTTGGTGTTGTCCCAATTTAAATTGGCATAGGCCAATGAGGGAGTGGATTTGCCGGCGGGACTGAAAGGGAAGGTTTTCCATCTCCAGGATATTCATCATGCTCAGAAGATTTTGAAAATAAACCAGGGCTTTATCCTGTTGGAAGCTGAAAAAGTAGACCATGCCCATATTAAATAAGGTCATTCCCAATTCCCGAAAATCCCTGTGCTCCAAAAGGAGTTTGAGAGCTTTGTTAAAGTAGGTCAGGGCGGGTTCAAACTGTTGGGTCAACAAACAGAAAAATCCAGTGCCGTTGCAGATTTTTATGAGTTCGGTTTTATTTCCCAAGAGCCTACGGATTTTTTCAGATTTTTGATAGTAGTCCAAAGCGAGGGAATAATTTTGCTCGTTCTGAGCGATGAAACCCCGGCAGTGGTAACCCACAGAGAGAGCGAATTTATTTTTAAGCCCCTCCGCCAAAGCAATCCCTTCGTCGCAGTACTTCACGGCTTGGGCGGAAGATTCTTTTTCCAGAGTCACGGAAATAAAGGACGTGAGAGTTTGCAGGGCTGCCTGATGGTTTTTTAAACCTTGGGTGGCCAAGTATTTCTGGAGATTGAGGAATTGGGTGTAATGCTCCCGGACAAAATTTTCATCCAGGGATAGGTAGTAGAAGAAAAAGAGTATTTCCGCTTCCAGGGCGGGATCCCCCAGTTCTTGCGCTTGTTTCCAGGCGAGTATCATACCTTTTTCTGCGGTGGCATAGTTGTTCCGCCGGTCGTGAACCAGTGAAGATTTCGCCAGAACGACACAGGATTGGGCTTTGAGGTTATTTTCCTGGCAGAAGGTGAGGGCTTGAGTGTAAGTGAGAAGACTTTTTTCATAGTCCTCCGAAAGGAGTTCCGTATCCCCCTGAACTTCTAAAAGCCTTAGATAATGTAGAGGATTATCCTGGATCAGTTGAGGGTTTGTAAGGGTGGTTTGAATCGCTTCCTTAGCCAAGGCTCTGGCTTGGTAGGTATCCAAAAAAGCGAAACTCATTTCCATATTTTTCAGAAGAGTCTTGTAGGCGGGGCGGTTTCTGACTTCCGTACTTCGAATCTCCACCCGGACGTCGGAAAGGTTGTATTCCAGGAGTCTGTTGTCTATGGACAGGAGAAAATTCTCCCAAAGGGCCTTGGACCGGGGGTCTTCAGGTTGAAAATTCTTTGGAATATGCCAAATCCAGATCTGATTTTTCGGAGTTGTCATTCCAATGGTCAGGGAGTGCCAGAGGGTGGGACTGAGTTTGTGAACCTTGTCCACAAATACGATTCGGGGCTGTGCCGGGCGTTGGGACCAGAGTTTGATAAAATCTTCCCGGATTCTATCCTGTTCGTACTCTTTTTCGCTGTACAAAAAGGATTCACCCCGGTTTGGATCTTCTCCGGAAAAAAAGTGGCTCCATAAATCCTTGTGTAGAGTATAAACCCCTTTCAGATCCGGTTGGGACAATTGGGTTTTTAATTCGGTGAAGAGGGGAAAAAAGGGCTCACTACTGAGGGTGGAGTGGGATCCATCATAATAAATGGTGGGGATGTCACCGGCCTTATCCTTAGTCTGCAAATAGAGGGCGGTAAAGGCTTCTTCCGGGTCTAGTTTTAAAAAATGATGGGATCCAGCTCCAGAGAGGGCAACGGGACGGGTGAGGAGTTCGGACAACTTTTCCATGGTGATCTTGGGCATACTTTTTTCCTATAATTTCCTTCCCAAGATTTTTTCGATAACCTCGGGGAGTTGGTGTGGTTCCTTCGCAACGGGAAGCTGATTTAAGAGGCTTTTTATGACTAGGGTTCTTTGAGAGAGCAGGTGGCGGCTTTCCACCATGGCGTCGAGTTTGATAAGTTTTTGGTAGACCGAATGCGAGATTTCTGGTTCACTATTAATATGCAAGAGATCCTGGGCAAGAGTGGGATCTTTTTTTAGGGCCAGGTGAACGGGAAGTGTGAAGTGCCCTTGAACCAAGTCGGAAAGCGTAGGTTTCCCTAATAGTTCCGGTGGCCCTTCGAAGTCCAGAATATCATCCTGAAGCTGAAAGGCCAGACCGAGATGGTAACCCAATCGCCGGAATTTATCCAAATCAGTCCCCCGAATTCCTGATTCTGAGGCCCCTACAAAAAGACTCAGGGCAAATAATGCTCCGGTTTTCCCTGTCATGCGCTTGAGAATGCGCCGACGGCTAGTGGGAAGGGTGTACCGGTCTTGATCCTGAATGATTTCAGCTCCGGCCATGAAGGTCACCATACGGGCTAAATGCCGGGAATTTTCCCTGGTGGAAGATTCACCTACCAGATCAAAACAGAGGCTGAATAGAAGATCTCCATAGAGAACACCTTGGGAAATCCCTTTTTGTGCATGAAAAGAGGGCTCTCCCCGGCGCAATGGGGAGCCATCCACAATATCGTCGTGAACCAATGTCGCCAGATGGAGGAGTTCCAGTCCGGCAGCTAAGGTGTAGTGTCTGTCTTCCAAACCCCCAAATCGGGCAGCCTGGAGAAGAAGGGCAGGGCGCAGGCCTTTACCAGGCCGCCTCAGTAGATGCTTTAAGGGTTCCTGAAGAGTGTGGACCAAGGAAGAAGGAAGTCGGGCAGACAAATTCTGCAGAACCTCCGACACTTTCTCCAGATCCTTTTGCACCTGGGGAAGGCCTTCCCAGAATCCCAGGACCGCCTTCCTATGAGTTCCTATCATTTATGCCTATACCGGGGTTCCCCCAGAAATATTTTTGTTTTTCGAGCGATGCCAGTTCCGTTCCACCACCGGTGAAGGGGGGGGAGAACCCAGGCATCCAGACCCGCCGAACGGCCGGAACCACCCATGAATACCAGAGCTGCAAAGATAAACCAGAGTTGAGTCCAGGCGAACATCCCACTCATGGTGAACACCAGACACAGGGCAATGGAAGCAGCGGCTGCAGGCCAAGTGAAAAGTCCCGCCATGAGAGCCAGACCAATTCCGATTTCTCCCAGGGTGATTCCTGCTTGCAGAAGCCAGTAAGGTACACCGGAGATGATGTTGTCCATAAACCATTGGTTCCATTGAACCAGGAAGAAATCCTTGGGAAGAATGGGAGAATTGATGAACTTTTCCAAGTCCACGGAAGTTGACCAGTTGGTAATCTTAAAGCTGGCAGCGGTGACCACATCTGATCCCACACTGGCAGCCTGGTCAATGATTTCCAGGACCCCATCACCCGCTTGGTCGACCACATCCACGACCACATCGTAGCTCTCTTCGCTCACCTCGGAGGCCGCAGCTACGGCATCTGCAGCAACTTCGGAGCCAGCGGCATCCGTGGCTGTGGGAAGACCCCCTTGTACCACACCTGGGGAGAACATCCAGGAAGTTTTGGAGCCAAAGGAAGGAGAAAGCCAACCTTTTATCCATTTATCAAACCCTTGGAGGACCCACAGGGCTCCGGTGAGTACCCGAAGGGGAACAGTCCAGTAAGTGGGGGTTTTTGCCGCACCATGGGTTCCGATCTGACTTCGTCCGTTTTTAATATCCAAGAAGTGGTGGGAAAGGTAGTGCCAGCAGGAGTTTACTCCGGCGACTTCCCAGAGGTAATGAAGGTTGATCATGTGTTTCATGGCCATGGCCATAAAGCCTTTCAGCCGCATTCCCATGACGTCAGCCACGGCAAATTTACTACCGATGGACACCATGAACCCATGGTATTCTGGTTTGTGGACGAGTTTAGGCTTTTTCTCCATGTCCCGTAGAATATTATGGGCTGCGGTTTCACCGGTCTGGAGGGCGGTTTCTACGATCTGGGGGAGGGCGCGGCCTTTTTCAGAGAGCCACAGAACGTCCCCCACCACGTATACTCTTTCGGAGTCGGAACTCTGGAGGAAAAAGTTGGTGATAAGTCTGGCTTTTTTCTTGATGTTAAACCGAAGATCCTCTTCCTGACAGACCCCTTCCTGGTTTTCACAGGGATCATGGGCATGGGCAATATGGAGTTCAGCGGCGAATTTGGCACCCTTAACTCCGCAGGTCCAGATCAGGAGACTGGTGTCGAAGTTGCGGCCATCTTTGGTGGAGAATCCATGGGCAGTGACTTGCTGGATAGCTGTATTCAGTAGGATTTCGCCACCATTTTTTACGATGAAGTCGTTAGCGGGTTTTCGCAGGTCTTTGTGGAGAATGGGGAGAATGTCCGCCATGGCTTCTACCAGGAGAATTCGAACCTCTTTTTCGTCGATTCCGTATTCCCGGCAAAGGGGTTTTCGCCATTCTAATAATTCTCCGAGCATTTCCACACCGGTGAAGCCCGCTCCGGCTACGGCGAAGGTGAGAAGCTTTTTCCGTTTTTCCCCGTCGGCTTCCCGAGAAGCCTGAAGGAAGGATGATTCAATTTTTTCCCGAATTTTTACCGCATCGTCGTAGGACCAAAGGGTGTGGGAGTGTTCTTGAACCCCAGGGATTCCAAAGAATTCCGGTTCCGCCCCCAAACCGAGCACCAGGTAATCGTAATCCAAAGAAGCTGTGGTGGTGGTAGCTTTCCGGGTCTGGAAATCGATACCCGTAACTTTATCCACTAGGACCTTGACTTTAGAGCCACCGAAGATGGTTTCCAATGGAATCCGCACAGAGGATGGTTCACATCGGCCCCCGGCTACCTCGTGTAATTCGGTCATGAGGGTGTGGAAGGGATTCTTGTCCACTAGGGTGATTTCCACGTTGGGATTTTTCCTGGTAAGCTTAGCCAGGACCTGAGCTGTCTTGACGCCGGAGTATCCTGCGCCGATTATGAGTATTTTTGCTTTGTCCATGGGGGGGATTTTACACTACTTATATGCCTACTGCAATAAAAGGTTTACACATTCCACTTCCCATTCCAGAACTTTTACTTCCGGGGGGAAGTTTTTCCTCCGCCATTGCCGCTTTTAACGCCGGAGCAGACGGAGTGTACCTGGGATTAAAGTCCTTTTCCGCCCGGAAGGGGGCTAACAATTTCTCTTGGGAGGATCTGGATCGCCTGCGGGGTTTTGTCCATTCCCCAGGGGACAATTCCCGAAAGAAAAAAATCTATGTGGCCATGAATACCTTGGTGACGGACCAGGAATTGGAAGATTTCATAACTACGGTGGATCTCTTGGTTCAGCGGAAAATTGATGGACTAATTCTTCAGGATCCAGGGTTGGTGTGGGCGTTGCGGTCCCATTACCCCGATTTACCCCTCCATGGATCCACCCAAATGGGGATACATAACGCCCATGGATTGGAGCAAGCCCAGAGGTTGGGACTTCAGAGGGTTGTTTTGAGCCGGGAGCTGAGCTTTCAGGAAATTCAGGTTCTAAGGCAGGATTTTCCTGAAATGGAGTTGGAGATTTTTATTCAAGGAGCCCTTTGCTACGGGTTTTCCGGTCTGTGTCTGGCCTCCGGAACGCTCACGGACCGGTCGGCCAATCGGGGGGAATGCGCTCAAATCTGCCGGACCTGGTTCGAAGGAAAGGGGGGGAAGTCCTTTGATTTTTCCACCAACGATCTTTCCTTAGGGCAGAAGGTTCGCCAATTGGCAGATGTGGGGATCGATAGTTTGAAAATTGAGGGGCGCATGAAAGGTCCTGAATATACCGCTGCAGCAGCCCGGTGGTATCGGGGAATTTTAGAGGGTAAGTCGGAACCGGAACTGCGATCGGACGAGAGGGATCTTAGATTGGCCTTTAGCCGACATCCCACCTCAGGATTTTGGACGGGAGCGAAGGGTTCAAAACTATTAGGGACGGACTACCCCGGTAGTCGGGGATTGAGGGCGGGAAAGGTCAAAACTCTGGGAAAAAAAGAGTTTTTCATGGACTTGGAAACCGATCTGGCCCTTCGGGATGGTCTGGGATTCTGGATGGAACCAGGGAAGGAGACACTTTTTGGTGTCCAAAATCTCAGGGATGAAAAAGGGAAAAAACTCACCGCAGCCGGTCCTGGACAGGGGGTTTGGATTTCCTGTGGAATTCTTCCCCAGGTTGGTCAGGAAATCAGGAAACTGTCGGCCCACGATGGAAATTTACCGGGGGTGAATCCTTTGGCTCATCCTCCCCGGGGAATTGGGTTGGATATTAAGGCTGTGTTGGAACCGGGGAAACTGGTTTTAACCTGGGAGGGTGGAGAAGAAGTTTATCCTGTGGAATGGCAGGAAGCCAGGACGGGGATTTTTTCAGCATCTTTTTATAAAGCTTTTGAAATGGGTGAGGGGCTCTTTACCCTGGAAACCTTGAAAATGGAAAATCGGACAACTTGGACCGAAGTTTTTCTATCTCCGAAGGAATTAAAATCCATCCGCCGGAATTTTTACCAAAAAGTAGAAACACTTTGGCCGGAAATTAGGAATAAAAGAGTTCAAAGGATACTGGAAGCTCTATCCTGTGCAAAAACGGCTTTAACTTGGCCGATTCCTCCAGCTCAGAGCGAAACATTTACCCCCTGGCCTCTCTCAGAGAATTCTGAATTGCCACAGTGGATCTTTCTTCCAGCCTTGGAGTTTACCAAGGAGGGGCGATCTTCCTTGGAAAAGGCCTTGGACAGGAGAAACATCGACCCAAATCATCCGTCAGAAACAATTTATATGGGAATCAACAACCTGTCCCACCTGGACCTAGTCATAAAATCCCGAGATCGAGGTTGGAAAAATCTAAAGTTTTTTGCGGATTACGGTTTATATGCGGCTAATCGAACCCTGGGGCTTTGGTTGAAGGCGCAATTTCCCGAAGTAGAAGCCCTGACTCCCTGGGTTGAAAGACCTGAGGTGCTGGAGTATCCCGGTTTACCTACTTTGTCATGGGCTCCAGGGAGGCCATTGCCCCTTTTTTATTCCCGAATCTGCTGGAGGCTCCATTCCTTGGGGAAAACCTGTGCTTGGTGCCCAGGGCACTACGAAGCCGAGGTGAGCCAGGGAAAAAATGTTTTTAGGGTGATGGGGAGGGATTGTATGACTTTGGTGGTTAAAAAGTAGGATCTCCCTCCACATTGCCCCCAAACCTATCCTCCGGTATACTGGGGGAATAATGGACTTATTGACCGCAATCCCCCTGTTAACCGCACTGCTTTTTCCTTGGGAACAGGGGGAGGGGTTTGATTGGCTTCCACCGGCGCAGAAACCCTTGGTTTTGACCTTTACCGGGGACATCATGGCCCATGATGTGAATTATAAAATGTCGGACTTTTCCAAAATTTATGAATCCTTGGCACCCATTCTCCTGGAGGATGACTTGAGTTTTGCCAACTTGGAAGCCCCGGTGGATCCCCATAAACCCTACAGTTCCTATCCCAGTTTCAACGTCCATCCTGAATACGTCCAAGCAGCCATACAGGGCGGATTTGAAGCCTTTTCCCTGGCGAATAATCATTGTAACGACCAAGGTCTGGACTCCATGAAGGCTACTTTGAAATTTTTTAAAGAATTGCCTGGTACTGGTCCTCTCTACCATGGTCTAAAATCCGATCCCTCTGCGGCAGTTCCCGCCATGGTGAGGGAGGTCAATGGAATTCGGGTTGGTCTGGTTTCCTTCACCAGCTTATTAAACCAAGCCCGGGGCAAGGAATGGGCGGAATTCTATCCCTATGCGGATTTTTACTCTTCACAGGTGGATGAGGCCATGGTCACGAGCTTGGAAAGCCGTATTCGGGAGGAAAAAAAATCTTGCGACATTCTCATTGTGGGGTTTCACGATGGTTTGGAATATGTGAATAAACCGTTTCCCGCTCAGGTCTCCCTCTATCGGAAATTGGTGGAAGCCGGGGCGGATGTGGTTTGGGCCCATCATCCCCACGTGGTTTTGCCCGTGGAAGTTTGGCCTTC
>CAZUXL010000104.1:0-1576 GCA_964624355.1 uncultured Spirochaetales bacterium | reverse complement strand
TGGGCTGAAACTCTGGACTCCCCCGCTTGGCGGGAATTTTACCAAGCAAGGTTGAAAATACAGGAAAAGGTGATCGAAAACCTTCCATGAGAAAACCTAAATTTTCGGCGGAGGTCTCTCTCCAGTTTCAAAAAAGCCGATTTTTGGCCCTGGTTTTCCCTGTGGCGAGTCCTGAAGGAGCCCGGGAGAAATTGAAGGAACTGAAGCACCAGTATGAAGATGCTACCCACGTGGTTCATGCCTTTATCACAGGGAAGGAAAACTCCTTAACCACCGGGTACTCCGATGATGGGGAACCTCCGGGTACCGCCGGGCGCCCGGTATTTGATGTGGTCCGGGGTCAGGGGGCCACGGGGATTTTTGTGGCTGTGGTGCGATGGTTCGGGGGGACAAAACTGGGAACCGGAGGTCTGGTGAAGGCCTATGGGGATAGTGCAAAAGCAGTTTTGGAGCTGGTGTCCTGGGAAGAGGACTTGGATTGGGCAGAATTTACCCTAAATGTGGACTATTCCCTTTATGAACCCCTGCGCCGCGCCTTGGAACTCCGAAGTGGGAAGATTTTGGAGGAAACCTTCGGTGACCAAGTGACCCTCCGGGCTCAGGTTCTATCCACCCAGAGGGATGAATGGACCACCTGGTTCCAGAACGCATCCAAGGGAACCGGGCGCATTATTTTTTTGGTTTAACAGCCAATCCCGCCCAAAAAGTGTTCGAGTCTTCGAAGGGGGATCCGACGATGGAATAACTTTCCACCTGTGCTCCCAGATCTTGGGTCACGGGTAAAAAAACATCTTCATTTTCTTCCACTAACCAACTACAGGTAATATAAAGTAAACGTCCTCCGGGTTTTAGTCGGGACCAGGCGGTTCGGATTAGGGCTTTTTGTATTTTTACCTGGGATTTAACGTCTTCGGGAAAGAGTCTCAAGGCCGCCTCCGGGTCCCGGCGCCATGTTCCCGAGGCAGTGCAGGGAGCATCCACCACCACCACGTCAAAATCCTTGCCGTGGGTTTCCGGGGTATCCGGGAAGGATTTTCCATCCCAGACCAAGGCCCGGAGGTTGTTAGCCCCAGCGCGGCGACTCCTAGCCTTCAAATGGTCCACTTTTTTAGGATAGATGTCCGTTCCCCAGACTCCCCCTTTACCCCGCAATTCTCCGGAAAGTAAAAGAGTTTTCCCCCCCTCTCCCGCACAGAGGTCCCAAACCCGCATACCCGGACGGACTCGGGCGAGAAGACCGGCTTTTTGACTGGCCAGGTCTTGGATCTCCAGTTGGCCGTCCTTCCACGGTTGGGTGAGGTAGAGGGACTTTTCACCGGAAATGGTCCAGCCGCCTTCGCAGGCAGGGGTTAAGGTAAAACCGTCGGCTTCTAAGGCGGGGATTACGATCTCAGGATTTCGGTTGATGCGGATGTACAGGGGTGGCCTGGTTTGGAGGTTGGTGAGGAAATGGGTAGCTTGTTCGGTGGTCCATTGGGAGGTGGCCACCCGACGGTTCCAGAGTTCCTCCAGCCAGGGAGGGAGTCCATTGGCCACGGGAAAAAGTGGGTCTTGGGGCTCGGGAATGGGCGGATCC
>CAZUXL010000103.1:0-11251 GCA_964624355.1 uncultured Spirochaetales bacterium | reverse complement strand
GCTGAAAGTTCTTCGCCCAGGGTGAAGGGTTTCTCGATGAGGGCGAATCGTACAATTCTTTCAAAGGGTCTGAAACCAGTTTTGCCATTGATTCTGGAGGCTATTTCTTCATTTATAAGTTCCTGAACTTCCGGAAGTTCACATACATGGGTACGGTCTATATAGGGAATATTGTTCTGTTTTAAATAGATTTCCACCGTGTTGAAATCCGGTTGAATGAGGACTCCCAGAAATTTTTGGTCTTGCCCCACCACCAAGGCCTGTTCAATGAAGGAGCTTTCCCTGAGGCGGGTTTCGATAGGTCCCGGTTCCACATTCTCTCCCCCAGACAAAACTATGGTATCCTTTGCTCTGCCTCGAATGACAAATTGTCCCCCCGTGGTCCACATACCCAAATCTCCGGTATTAAGCCAGCCCGAGGAATCCAAAATGGTTTCAGTGGCCTTGGGATTTTTATAATAGCCCTTCATTATCTGACCACCCCGGACTTGAATTAGTCCCTTTTCGCCGGGACCGCAGGGTTTCCCCTCCTCATTGATAATTTGTATCTGGGTATCGGGAAGGGGTTCGAGAGTAAAAAGAACGGGATTAAAGTAGTTTCTAATGGCAATGACGGGAGCTGTTTCCGTCAGACCGTATCCGTTTAGAAGTTTGATACCTGTGGCGGCAAAGAATAAATCCACATCCTCCCCAAGCGTTCCCCCTCCGGATATCCCCGCTTTAAACCGCCCACCCAGCCGAGATCGAATTTTAGAAAATACCAAAAGATCTCCCAGGGCATTAAGCGGGTAGAGAAGAATTAAGGGTAAAAAAGTCCAGAGAATTTCACCCAGACGAAAATGGTAGGAGAAATGGGGATATCTTCCTTGGGCACGGGCTTTTAATCCCGCATAAAGACTCCCGAGGGATTCAAAGAATCTAAATATCAGAGCGACAGCCCCCCCTTGATCTTGGGCATTTTTTTTAATTCCCACCCTCAATGCTTCCCAAATCCGGGGAACTGAAGCCATCCACATGGGTCGGACGCTGAGAAAATCTTGCAGTAAAATTTTTCCAATGGGTTTTGAATAAGCCAGGGAGGAAGATGTATATAAGGCAATATATTGAGCAATCCGTTCAAAAACATGCCATACGGGTAAAACCGACAACCAGACATCACCGGGTTGGATATCAATGACCTTATGAACTTCCTTGAGTTGGAAGCAGAAATTTTTATGGGTGAGCATTACCCCTTTCGGTTCTCCCGTGGTTCCCGAGGTGAATATTAAGGTAGCCACATCCTCCGGGAGGACCTCATTTATAGCCCTCTCCCAGAACAGGGGATCCTTAGAAATAATTTGCTTGCCTTCTTCCATAATCTGGGCATATTTATGGATTTTTATTTGACCTGGGGGTAATTTTAGCTGGGATTCGTCAAACCCCGGGTCCAGGATTACCAAATGGCTCAATTTAGTCAGACTATCTTTCAAGCTGAGGATTTTATCCGTCTGTTCTGCGTTTTCTGCCACAACTAAGGAGCACTCAGGTATCCCCAGGATATAAATTAATTCCGATGACAAGGTGTCACGGCCTCGGGGTACATCCATGGCCCTCAGGCCTAAAATAGCCAAATCCGTGACCAGCCATTCTTTTCTATTATCCGAGATGAGACCTACGGGATCCCCCGGTTTGACACCGAGCTGTCGAAGTCCTGCTGCAATGGCTCCCGCATCGTCGGAGAGTTCCTTAAAAGTCCTGGAAACAAAGGAGCCCTCGTCCGACCTGGTCATCTGAGATATGTGCTCTGGGGATCTTTTTAATGTTTCCTGGAGTACGCTCAAAATTGTCTTGGGATAATAAGGTCTTTCCATAGAACGATTCTCCACCGAATCGGGAGAAACGTCAAATTTATTTTTATGGGTAATGGGGTATTTCCTTGATCCTAGGGAAAAGATTTTTTATCTTACTAGGGGAGAACCCGATGAAAACCAAGCTACCTGTTATTTCCATACCCCATGGCGGGGGACCCTGGCCTTTAATGAAAGACGCCTTTGGTGATTCAGCACCCTTTGACAGGTTAGAAAATCATCTGAAGGAATTGGGAAATCAATTAAAAGATAGGATTAAAGCTCTTTTGGTTATTTCAGCCCACTGGGAAGAAGCCGCCCCCAAAGTCCATTTCGGCCAAAATCCAGGTATGCTCTATGATTATGGGGGATTTCCCGAGGAAGCTTATGAAATAAATTGGCCTGCTCCGGGTTCCCCAGATACCGCCACCCGGGTTTGGGATCTTCTCACCCAGAGTGGATTTTCACCCCAGAGAGAAGAAAATCGAGGTTATGATCATGGAACCTTTATCCCCCTGATGTTGGCCTTTCCTGAAGCAGACATCCCCGCTGCCCAATTATCCCTGGTCAGGGGCTTATCACCAAAAACTCATTTTAATATGGGAAAAGCTTTGGAACCTCTGAGAGAAGAAGGTGTTTTAATTATTGCCAGTGGAATGAGTTATCATAATATGAGAGGATTTGGCAGTCGGGATCCCCAAGTATTGGAGACTTCCCAAATTTTTGATTCCTGGTTAGAAAAGACCGTTTCCTGTTCTAATAAAGAAGAGAGAGAACAGAGAATACTGGATTGGGAGAAAGCCCCCGGAGCTTTGGAGTGTCATCCGAGGAGCGAACACCTGGTCCCCTTATTTGTAGCGGCCGGTGCGGCTGGAAGTGACGAAGGAAAGGTGGTTTTCAGGGATATTTTAATGGGAACTATGATTTCAGGCCATGTTTTTGGATAATGCACGGAGTGCTTTGGTGTCTCCACGAAGCCACCAAAGCCATTATACGGTATTCTTTTTATGATTTTTCACGACATTATTTTTCATAAGAGAATAAAAATCAGAGTAAAAAGTTGACCTTATCTACAAAGGATAATAAACGCCCATAAGGTTCATCACTCAGGGACGGAAAATCAGCGAAACGTCCAAGCCTATGGATTTCTATTTGCCGGGAAAAAATATTCCACATTTTCCCCTAAGGAATGAGTGGTTCCATACCCTCATTATTTTTAAAATAGATACGTTCCATTTCCGCCAGCCCGTCAATTATTTGCTTGGAAATATCCCGGGAGGCTCTTAAACCAGTGCTTTTACTCCGGGGATCGATTAGTTGAGAGTCCAGGTAAAATTCCTCATTTCTTTTGGGAAGGGTTGATTTTCCTTTCTGACCTTTACCCCGAAGATACATGAGGAGTACTCTGGGTTCTAATCCTTCTTGTCTCACATCGTCCAAAATTTTTCCCACACCGTAGGCATAATTTTCCGTATCCACCCGCCCAGTGAGACTTCTGGCTCCCTCAGGGAACATCATTAAGCTTTGTGACCAAGTGAGAAGCAGTTTTATTTTATACATCAAGGTACGGGTTTTTTCTTGGGGACCTTGGCGAACCACCGGTAAACATTTTCCAATGTAGGTAAAAAATCTTAAAATGGCCACGTGGGCATAATTTGTTTTTTCAGGCGTGTTCCAAGGAAACATACGAGCTTTTCCCATGGCTTTCCAGAAGGGAGTGATTGCCCATACTAAAATAAGCGAATCTATCATGGTGAGATGGTTGGGACAAATCATTAAAGGACCAGGTTTTGCACCAATTTGGGATCTTATTTTATCCCGAGCGCCCTTTAGATCTACCCATCGGTAGCCCATAAGTCCTTTCATAAAAAATATGGACAAACCGAAGGTAAATGGAATTGAAATCTGGGCCAGCAGGTGCTGAACCCGGAGGCCCAGTTTTTTCATCTTAAGCTCCTGTTAAGGCCACGATCTGGTCCACGGCGTCGCCAATGGTCCGGATTTTATCAGCGGTATCGTCATCGATGGCGATATTGAATTCGTCTTCGAAGGCCAAAATAATATCCACGAGCCGGGCAGAGTTCACACCCAGGTCAGAAAGAATTTTTGTCTCAGGACCTGCGGTCTTAAGAGCCTCGGCATTCTTGGCGAAAGGGCCAATGATAGCCAGAACTTTGGTCGTTGCTTCAGCTTTGGTCATTTTTTTCTCCTATTTTCAGTGTTTTTCACTGGTTATGCTTTTTTAAACAGTACACAACCATTCACGTCTCCGAATCCGAAGCTCGCTTTGGCCATGATACTATAATTTTTATTTACTGTCTTTCGAACTATTTTTGATTCAAATTTTTCGAGAGCGGGGTGAAGATCCTCACAGTTAATGGAACCGTGAATAAAGCCTTTGCTTAATTCTAGAACTGCGGCCACACACTCAATTCCGCCGGCAGCCCCAAGAGCGTGACCGATCATGGATTTTGTTCCGTGGATAAAGGGGAGATCTGTGGGTTCTACTTCCAAGGCCGCTCGCCAGTTTTCCACTTCCATGGCATCTGCCATGGTTCCGGTAAGATGACCATTAATTACATCGATATCGGTGCCCTTGATCCCTGCATTTTCAATGGCTGCCAGGATACACTTGCGAACTCCCACGGGATTAGGAGCCGTCATGGAACCCTTACCCCTCTGTCCACCGGAGTTCACATGAGCACCGATAATTTCCGCATAAATCTTTGCCCCCCGAGCCTGGGCACTTTCTAAGGATTCGATCATTAAAACCCCTGCGCCAGAACCGGGAATAAATCCGCCGGTGGAAGCACTCATGGGACGGGAAGCTTTGGCTGGCTGGTCGTTAAATCCCCGGCCTAAAACCCTCATGGAGTCAAAACCCGACCAAATATAGTGGGAATGTCCTTCTGCGCCGCCGGCCAGCATTCTCTTAGCCCGGCCTTCTTTCACGTGAAAATAGGCGTTGATCACCGCTTCCGTACCGGTGGTACAGGCACTGGAGTTGGTGTAAACCTGACCGCCAAGCCCCAGAATCCCGCCGACCCGGGCACTCACGGCGGAACACATGGTTTGTTCCACCACGGTGGATCCCAATCGCCTCACGTTACCCGCATTCACATTGGGAACCACAAAGTCTCCCAGAGTATCCGCACCACCGATACCGGTTCCGATGATAGCTCCCGTGTCCCAATCAACGGAATCCTCATCGTTGGTGGGTTCAGGCATCCCCGCATCCCGCCAGCAGTCAATGGCTGCGATTCCGGCATAAAGCATGGAGGAGTTCATGGCTAAAAGGAGGTCTTCGGAAAAATATTTTTTCTTAATTTCGTCCACATTTTCAGGAATACCACCCACTTGGCATCCAAATTTCAGATCCTGGAGTTTCTGAACAAACCGGATACCGGATTTCCCTTCTCTTAGGGCTTTTTCGAAATCCTCCAGACCATGACCGTTGGGGGCGATGACTCCCAATCCTGTGATTACCACACGATTATTTTTGCTCATTTTTTACTCCTATTCCGGAAGCAGTACAGGTGGCCGCCAGGGTCCCGTCTGCTAAATACATGGAAACCTTAGCCCGGAGTTTTTTTCGTCTCCAGAATTCCAGTTCCCCTTTAATTGTGACTGTTTCCCCGGGCAGTACAGACCGCAGAAATTCTACTTGGGCATCGGAGAAGAGGGTTAGCCAATCATTGTGTTCCTCGGGGGGAAGTTCAATTCCGACCAAATAAATTCCCTGACAAACGACCCCCAATTGGCACATGGACTCCAAGAGGATAACCCCTGGAGTGACGGGTTTCCCTGGGAAGTGTCCTGCATAAAAGAACTCAGTGGGTTTGAAGGTGTATTTACCCACGATATGTTTTTCATCCACTTCTGTAATTTCATCCACGTACCGGAAGGGAGCTTGTTGAGGCAGGAGGGCTAGAACTTGGGAAGGGGAGAGAGGGGGGAAATTAGCCAAGGTACATCCCTCCGTTCACGTGGATGGTAGTACCGGTAATGTAGGAAGCTTCTGTGGCTAAAAATCTTACCACTTGGGCTATTTCTTCAGGATTTCCCATGCGTCCCAGGGGAATGCGCCCCAGGATTCCGGCTTTTATTTCTGGACTGAGTTCTGCGGTCATTCTTGTTTCGATAAATCCAGGAGCCACAGCATTAACCAAAATATTGTATCCGGCCAATTCTACAGCGGCCGTTTTTGTAAAATTATCTATGGCGGCTTTTGTCATTCCGTAGACAGACTGGGTGGGATTGCCAGTGGAACCGACAACGGAAGAGATGTTGATCACCCGTCCTGCTTTTTTCCGAATCATAAGCCGGGTCATTTTTTTTGTGAGATACCAGGTGCTTCTCATGTTTGTGGCCACGACCTTATCAAAATCTTCCAGTTTAGCGGAAAATAAAGGAGCATCTATGGCCATACCTGCATTGTTAACCAAAACAGCTAATCCATCTTTGGCTTTCAGGACTTCAAAAACAGAATCCACACCGGCTTCGGTGGAAATGTCCGCACCCACTATAAAAGAGTCAGGAAGTTCTTTGGATAGTTTTTCCGCTGACTCTTTACTGGAGTTGTAATGAATTCCCACAGAAAAACCGGCTTGGGATAAAATTCGGCAGCAGGCTGCTCCGATACCGGTGGCGCCCCCTGTGACCAGGGCGATAGGTTTTAAGTTTTCACTCATCTTTTCATCTGCCCTCCCCGGGCTTTTTCACTCAGGTGGGGGTAATCTTCGTAGCGGATATCCAAAAAGATACCTACTTTTGCGTCTTTCAGGATATAAATCAATTCATCATCCACAAAGACCTTGGCACTTCCCACGCAGATAGAACTTCCTGCGGAGGGAAGGTCGGTGTAACGGCGAATATCAATTTCGTACCGTACAACTTTGTTATGAGGTCTGATCTGACCCAGAAATTCAATTTCACCTACACCCAAGGCCCGACCGGCCCCTTTGGCACCCCGGATTCCTGTGTACAGGCCCATGAGTTGCCAGACCGCATCGACCCCCAGACAACCGGGCTGAACCGGATCTGTGCGGAAATGACACTGAAAGAACCAGGCATCCAAAAGGACATCCTGTTCCGCCACAATTCTTCCTCGGCTTCCGTTGTGTTCGATGGAGGTGACCCGATCCAACATGAGCATGGGAGGAGCGGGGAGGTTGGCAAAACCGCCTTCTGGGGGATCTTCCACCAAAGAACCCCAAGCCAAGGCTAAAAGTTCTGTCTTATCTAAAGAAGTTTTTTTCAAATAATCAGCGTATTTCATGGTTCCTCTTATATTAATAAACTTTAAGGGCCAATCCGCCCCAAGTCAAACCAGAACCCACCACCACGAGGGCGATTTCTTCCCCAGGTTTGAATTTTTCCCAGTTTTGGGAGATCACGGAGGGGGCACCTGCGGCGCCACAGTTTCCGAAAGTATGGACGTTGTAAAGATGGCGTTGTTCAGTTATCCCTGCCCGATTACACACGGATTGCAGCATGAGCAAATTGGCTTGGTGACCCACATACCAGTAGTCTTCCCGGGTTAGGAATTCCTGAAGTTTTGTTAAGGTTTCCCCGGATTTTCTAATGGCAAAGGTTTGAACTGCAGAACCGTTCTGGAAAAAATGCCCCCCTGTGGGAATGGCCACTTTATTCCACCCCGAAGGATCGGATTGTAGGGTGGCGCCTAAAACGCCCAGTTTGCCTTTCCTTCGTGTACTGACCACGGCAGCGGCAGTCCCGTCACCCCAAAGAACCGCATTACTTCGGTCGGAGTAGTCCACGGTTCTGGTGGTATTTTCGGCATTGATAATCAAAATATATTCAGGTAGGGTTTCAGGTTTAGAATTGTTTAGAAAGTTCATCTGGGCTGCAAAGCTGGAGCACGCGGATCCCAAGTCAAAACAAGTGGCTTCGATACCCAATTCCGCTGCTACCATACAAGCTTCTGCAGGAATGGTGTGTTGGGGGGAGCAGCCCCCGGCGATCACCAGTCCAATTTGATCCTTGGTAATCCCTGCCCTGGTCATGGCCATTTGGGCTGCGAATGCGCCGGTTTGGCCATTGGTCCACAGGGATGCTTCGTGGGATTTCATGGGATCTTGATTTTTAGTTTCCCGGATATAATCCAAATTTAGGACCGTTCGGCGGGTTTTGATCCCAGTTCTTTCGGTGATCCATTCGTCATTGGTTCCAATATCCAGAGATTCTAAAAAGCCGTTATCGATGAGATTTTCCGGATGGAAATGTCCCATTCCCAGAATATAAAGCTCTGGGGTATTAACCGGCAACGCGTTCACCACCATCTACCCGTATGAGGGTTCCATTGACCCAAGCGGCTTCCTTTTGACTCAGGAGGAAAATTACCCCGGCAACATCTTCGGGTAGGGTAAGCCTGTGGAAAGGGTTTCTGGCAATGGCCACTTCTTTCATTTCTTTGCTGCCGGGAATGGCATTTAATGCAGGAGTGTCGGTAACACCGGCTTGGATGATATTACTTCTGATACCGTAGGGGGCGAACTCAATGGCAATGGATCGGGAGACCGCTTCCAGAGCCGTCTTAGCCGCAGATACGGCGGCGTATCCTCTCCAAGCAACCTCATTTCCTTCAGATGTGAGACCAAAAATTCGGGCATCCGCATCAAAAATATTTGCTCGGAAGGCTGCCTGTGTCCAGGTCAGAAGGCTGGTTCCCATGGAGAAAATTGTTCGGGCCATGTCCTCGTCTTCGATAAGAGTTTCGCCGTAAGTGGCTTTGAGTTCGGCTGTTGTAACGGGGGCAATGGGTTTTAGATTACCAAATGCTATGGAATGAAGGAGAACCTTTAATTTCCCAGCGGTTCCCATGGAGGCTTTTAAACCATCGATGGTGGATTGGATCCCTTCTGCACTTAAGGCATCAAGATTTAGGGGGAGAAATCCATTTCCGTAGGATTTGATGAGTTCGAATTCCTTTTCAATCCGTTCCATGGAGCCTTTTCTGTCCCTGTGAACCACACAAACGCTCATTCCTTCGCTACTGAGCTTTTTAGCTGTGGCGAGTCCAAAGCCTGAAGAGCCACCTAATATAAGAGCCCATTGATTTTTATTAAACAAAGACATTTTTTCTCCTGATATGCGGGTCATCCGCCGATTTTTTTTCGAATTCTCAAAAATTGATTTGATTCATTCGGTGAGCGGGATTTTATCATCCTTCTGGACCAGGGTCGTCATCTTCGAATGCATTCTTTGATCCTTCACATTGGAAGGTGAAGTAAACATGTGGCATCAGAATACAGCTTTACTACCCAATTGTCAAGGAAACCTGAATTTGTTCAAAAGAAATTCAAAGTCAGAACACCTCTTGAACGGAAGAAAAACATATTCGCTAATTGTCCAATTAAAGCGTATATTCAAAGGTATGAGTGTTTTTGTTAATCGTTCCTTAAATTTAAAACAGATAAGTCTTATCGGTTTCGATATGGATTATACCTTGGTTCGCTATGACACCCAAGGCTTTGAATCCCTGTCCCACAGTTTTGCCATAAAACTCCTGGTTAAAGATTATGGTTATCCCAAAGATCTATTAGAATTGCAGTTCGACCCTCTGAGAGCCATGGTAGGATTGGTAATCGATAAAAGAAATGGTAATCTGTTAAAATTAAGCCGTTATGGAAAAGTGAAGATGGCCTATCATGGTTTAGAACCCTTGGATTTTCGGGTGATGCAAAAAATTTATCAAAATATGGCTGTGGAACTGAGTAATCCGGATTTCATTCCCTTGGATACCTCCTTTGCCATTTCTACCGGGGTGCTTTTTTCCCAAGTGGTAGATTTAAAAACACAAGGAATACTTTTGCCCGATTATGGAAAAATTGCCCAGGATGTGGGGGAAGCGGTGGATATGGTACATCGCAATGGATCCTTAAAAGAGGTGATCCGAAAAGATTTGTCCCGGTATGTCATCCCGGATCCCTTAGTGCCAGGACTATTGGAAAGATACAAAGATTATGGAAAAAAACTTATAATTATTACTAATTCAGATTATTCCTACACCAAGGATCTATTAGAACATGCGCTTGATCCCTTCTGGAAAAATCATAAATCCTGGAGAGACGTTTTTGATTTGGTGATCACTTTAGCGGATAAACCTAGATTTTTCGAACGACCGGGAAGATTTCTAAAAATTGATCCGGATACAGGGCTCATGAGTAATTGGGAAGGATCCATAGCCACTGGAATTTTTCAAGGTGGTTGGTTTCGTCCCCTTCAAAAGGAATTAGGTTTGGAAGGCCGGGAGATTCTTTATGTGGGGGATCATATCTATGGGGATGTGGTCTCAATAAAAAAAAGATGCGATTGGCGTACAGCTTTAGTTTTAAGTGATTTGGAAAATGAAATACAAAGTTTAACTGCAGCTAAGGATCTACAAAGGGACATTGATTTATTGATGGAACGGAAAGAAATGATTGAATCCAAAATAAACCGCATGGATTTGGATCGATACGAGGGGCGACCCAGCGAGAGATCCCTTCTGGAGGCCTTATTTGATGAATCGGATAAAATTAATCAAGAGATCTCGGAGAAATTAAAATCTTATAGATCGTATTTCAATCCCTATTGGGGTGAAGTTCTTAGATCAGGTCAAGAAGAGAGCAGATATGCCGGACAAATTGACGGATATGCCTGTATTTATATGACAAAAGTTTCAGATTTATACCACCATTCCCCAAAAACCTATTTCAGGCCAAGAAGACGACTCATGCCCCACGAACGAGAATACTCATGAGAGCTGAAAATATCAGAACCATATTACTTGTTGAAGATGAAATAAGCATCTCTGAGGTGGAGATCGGTCAACTTAGCCTTGAGGGGTACAAGGTCGTTCATGCCTTGAGTGGTGAAGAAGCCATAAAGAAAGTGTGTGTTGAAAAAATGCCCATCGATCTTATTCTGATGGACATTGATCTGGGTGAGGGAATGAATGGAACCGAAGCTGCTCAAATCATCCTGGGAAAATATAACATTCCCATATTATTTCTTTCTTCCCATAAAGAAAAAGATTTGGTGGAGCTTACCGAACGAATAACCTGTTATGGGTACGTGGTTAAAAATTCTAGCATCACTGTTCTCGATGCATCAATTAAGATGGCATTTAAACTCTTTGAGGCAAAAACAAAATTGCAGAATCAGATGGATGAGTTTAACGACCTCTATAATAATGCACCCTGTGGTTATCATACCCTCTCTCCGGAGGGAATATTTTTAAAAGTTAATGACAAGGAGCTGGAATGGCTTGGTTACGATAGAAGGCAGCTTGTTGGTATTAAAAATTTTATTGAAATAATTTATCATGGTAGTATAAAAAAATTCCAAGATGAAATGATTACCTTCGATAAAAATGGTAAGTTCAACAATCTGGAGATTTTCTTGGTGAAAAAAGATGGGAG
>CAZUXL010000102.1:0-11426 GCA_964624355.1 uncultured Spirochaetales bacterium | reverse complement strand
AGGAGATGTAAATGAACGATCAATTTTCGCTAAAACAATTATTCGATTTGGGGGGAGTCTTCATGTGGCCCCTCCTGGTATTTTCCGTGGCTACTTTGGGGCTTCTTCTGGAAAGGGCTGTGTACATTTATTTTCACGATCTTTCGGTGAAAAATCTTAAAGTTAAGCTTTTAGAACTGGTGAAGGCGCGAAATTTTACCGCTGCCCGGAGCTTTCTACTGGGGCAAAGCCGGCGAAAATCCGCGGCGCCCATTCTCTTGGCTTGTCTGGACAGTGCTTCCCAGGGAGAACACCGGATGGAAAAGGCCGTGGAGGCCGAGGCGGGTGAACGGATTAGAAAGTTGGAGAACGGTTTTAACTTCCTTCAAGCCTTGGCATCCCTGGCGCCCCTGACGGGATTTCTCGGTACGGTCAGTGGAATGATTGGGGCTTTTAAGTCCATAGCCAATGCGACTGAGGTGAATGCCCAACTGGTGGCCAACGGGATCTATGAAGCCCTCATCACCACGGTTTTCGGCCTGATCATCGCCATTGTGGCCATCACCGGTTACAATATCCTCGCCCATGCGGTGGATAAGTTTGCCGGAGACCTGGAAAAGGGAGCCAGCGACCTCATCGCAGCGGTGGTGACGCCTCAGGAGGAGGTGAAGTGAACCTCCGTCCTAAACGAAGGACCGTTACGGATCCCATTGAATCCGGGTCCTTAAGCGACCTGGCCTTCCTGCTGATCATCTATTTCATCGTGATTGCGGGATTCAATGTGAACCTGGGATACCTTTTGAACTTGCCATCCAAGGATAGCCAGAGAATGGTAAACACCCAGGACCTTATCCGGCTGAAATTAAACGAAACTGGAGATTTATATCTAGGAGATGAAGTGCTCTCCCTTCCGGGGATGGAAACGACTTTAAAGGAGGGTATCGGGAGACGGCCAAATCTTACTGTCCTTCTGAGTATCAATTCAGCCTGTCCCTGGCAGAGGGTGGTGGATGTAATCGGCGCCGCCCAGCGAACCCAAGTGGAAAACTTTTCCTTTAAAATGGAAAACCTTTAAATGGAGCAGGTATGACCCTTAAAAGAAAACGCCGGACACTTCCTTCCGTTCCCATTTCCGCCATGTCGGATATCGGCTTCCTGCTTTTGATTTTCATCATGTTGGTGAGTCTTATCAATTACCGGCAAGAAGTGAAGATTGAATACCCAGAGGCTCAGCAAATCCACAAAACCCAGGCAGAACATAACTTTGAAATCTGGGTGAATCCCCAAGGTGGGGTGTTCTACAAAGGAAAGCCCTTAAATTCCCAGGAATTGGAAGCTCTTTTAGTCGAAACTTACACCTTGCATCCCGATCAAAGGATTCATATCATCGCGGATAAAAACACCCCCTACGTTCACTTGGCCGGGGTCATGGAAATTCTGCAATTACTACAGCACCGGGTGGTTTCCCTGGTGATCAAGGAGAGTTAATGATGGAAATGATACTGAATTTCGGCTTCCGCCACAGTAGAAAGGTTCTGATCCTGGCGGCAGCCCTGGTTCACGGGGTGTTTTTGGTGCTGGTTACCTTTCAAATTCAATCCACCCAGGGCGCCGTGAGAGAAGCTGCCGAGGTGTTCAAACTGGTGGACGTCCGTGAACTCATTCCGCCGCCAAAACCTCAGGAAATAGCACCTCCAAGCCAGCAAATGGAAGTGGCCCCTCAAGCCTCCACCGCCGCTGAGGTGGTGGAGACCGAAAAGACCGTGGTGGAAACCCAAGAACCGGTGTACCTCCCTCAACATAAGATCAGCACCATTCCGGTTCTTCCCGGACAGGAAATCTTAGGTCGAATCCGGTACCCGGACTTAGCCGCCCGACAGGGGGTGGAAGGGGTGGTCTACCTGGAACTCTTCATTGATGCCAAAGGCACCATTCGCAGAAAGGAAGTTCTGAAGGATCCTGGATTTGGATTTGCCCAGGCTGCCCTGGAAGCCCTGGAAGGGGTACGGTGCCAGCCCGCCATGGCCAACGGAGAGGCCGTGGCAGTCCGGTTTCGGTACCCTATCCGGTTCACCTTAAAGTGATAATTTCACTCTACCTTCACTGATAAATTACCACTTTCTAGGGCCAATTGGAGTGAATAGGTTCCTGTGGAGGTGGGACTATAGCCCTGAACCAGAGCAAAGAGTTCATCCTCCCCAGGGAGAGCCTGGACCACCCACCTGGTGGAATAACCCTTGTCCTTGGAATAAAATATTCCCGTGTTCCGATCTTTACCATAAACGGAAACCCTGACATCCCCCGTAAATACCCCGGATCCCTGGGTTTTATCGTCCCATTTTACTAGATACCACTTTCCCGGTGTCACGGAAAACCGATACCAAGCGGACGCCCCTGGTGGTTGATTCAAGGTATGGAGGTCTTCCAAGGTTAGATCCGTGAAACCGGGGAGGGGTAGACTTCTTAACTGTAATGGCCAAAGACAAGGCTTAATTCCAGAGGAAAAGACACCTGCGACTTTCAAGGCGTAAGTTTCACCGGGAACGAGTTTTATTTCCTGGGTTGTATTTTCCAGATTTGACCAGGTGACCAGGGGAAGACCGGAAAAGTTCCCCTTATAGAGTTCCCCATTATAACTTCCCACCCCGGCTTCACCGAAAATGAACTGCTGCCAACCGGAGGACGGACAGGTGAAGGCATACCAGCTTTGATTATCAAAGTTACTACCCCCCATTTTTAAATTTACTGAGCCGTCGCCTGGAAGAATAACCGGGGCTTCGGGAGACCCCTCCTGATTACCTTGGGAGATACACAGTTCGGGAGTCAAAAGCCGTCCGTTTATTTTTAAATTGGATGTACTTTTTAGATTTTTAAGAACTAACAGGTAGTCCCCTTGGGTCAAGCCTTCAAATTTTAATCCCGTGGTATTTGTCCCTGAAGATAGGACTGTCCCCGGATCTGTTAGTGTCGATAGATCCCAACGGAAATCCGAAGAGTAAGGCAGGTCCAACCACCAAATGCCGGAAGAATTGAGGGTAAATTTATACCAACTTGTTTCATTACCGCTCCCCAGGGCACCCAGGGCAAACTTGCGGAATATTGGGGCGGGAATAAGCTCCAAGGGTTCTGCAGGGGATCCTTCTTGGGGAGATGGAAAACTTACCTCCAGATTTACCTGGGTGGTGAGGGATTGAAGACTGTAAACTCCTAAAAAAACCACTCCAACCTCCGTAGGGCCATAGAGATAAGGCGAACCAGAATGGGCCTCCCCCAGGAGTTTCCCCCCTCCGTCAAAGATCCGAACGATTTCATCCCCGGCGGTGGAAACCTGATACAGTCCCTCGGGAAGTACGGGCATTCGCCCCCAAACTTCTCCCCCTTCTGCCAAGAAAATCGCCCAGGGCGAGCTTGAGGAAGTTAGTTCAGTAAACTGGAGGGGAAGACATACTATGGTGATTTCCGCCGTCTCACCGGCTCGAATATCCGCAATCCCTGTCCCAATCACCTGGGGCTGCAAATCAGAAACCACCAGATTGAAAAGTCCCAGGTCCACTTTGTATCCCGCCCCAGGGAGAAGCCCTTCTAGAAGGACGTTTGCTGACTCCCCGGGGCTGACATGAAATATTTCTTCCGGCAGAATCTGCCCCTGGGGATCGGTCAGTTGTACCCGGATCCTTTGGACCCCTAAAAGTGCACGGCCGGAAGATGCCTGAGGAATCACGCCAGAGATACTCAGGGAAAGATTCCCCCGGGATTTCACCGTTTCACCCGTCGAGGAATTGTCCGGAGAACCACCCCCGGGACCGGGGCATCCGGTTAACGCAACCATAGCCAGCATCAGCCCCATCAATCCTGAGCCTAGGAAAATTTTTCTCATAATCACCTCCTGTGTTTGAGATATTCTCAAATTCACAGAAGGGCCTGAGGGGGCTTCCTACTTCATTATTCCTTATTTTTTATTCCACGAACCACAAAATAGTTCACCAGGGCGACGAAAGTCCCTAAAAGGAAGACCATAATGTACCCTTGCTTCCCTCCTGCGTACCAGAGCATTCCCCCTAAAACTGGAAAAAGGATGGAGGTCACGTGATCCAAACTAACACCCAGACTCAGGGTGGGCGAAACATCTTCAGGTACGAGGGCTATTTTTCTTACATAAATAGCCCGGGCCATGGTGACGGAACTGGAACTTTGATCCAAAACGTAACACAGGGCGATCACAAAAAAGGCCCAGGGTGCGGGAAGAAGTCCAGGAGCAAAAGCGTAGACCAGAGTGACTCCCACCATGAGGAGGGCTTCAAAACTGAGTACTTTTTTTGTACCCAGGGAATCTGTGAGCCGACCGACCAGGGGTTTAATAAAGATTCCCAAAATGGCAATGGTGAAAAACAGACCGGTCATGGTGGAAAGCCCCTGGTGGAAGTAATCCACCAGCATCCAGGGGGCAAAGGTAAGAAATATCTGTTTCCGGGCGCCCCAAAGAACGCTCATGATATAGAACCGTCCGTACTCTTTTTTAAAGACCCACCGGACTTTTGTTTTTTTTATATGCTCAGGGGAAATGAAAAAAAGCATCATCGCCGCCCCGAGAAAAAACGCACCCCCCAAGGAAAAAAGAACCACATATGGAACCTTCACAAACTGGAGCACAGTAAAAAGAACCAGGGAACCTAGAACCAGGGCGGTGGTATTAGCCGCACTGATCCTTCCCAAGACTTTACCGAACTGTCCCTCCTTCGCAAAACCCATGCCAATGGTGTTGGAGAGGGGCATAAAGATATGCTGGCCAGTGGAATAAATAAAAACGGCTAAAAGCATAATTCCATAGACCGGAGGGATGATCCCCAGGGCAAAAAAACCCACAGCGGCTAAAACATTCGCCAGAACCGTGATCCTCAAATCCCCCATTACCGCCAAGAGGGCGATGAAAACAGAAGCCAGAAGTCCAGGCACTTCCCGGGGAAATTCGAGAAAGGTCCTCTGATCCACTCCCAGCTGATAGACATCCTTCAGATAGTTATTGAAGGCCGAGGCATCTATACACAGGGCAAGGCCTAAAAAAATCTGAGCTAAAAGGAAAAACTGGTAGTCCCGGCCTTGGGAAACCAAGTGGTTTTTTATTCGAGTAATCATGGCTTATGGTAATGAAAAGCCTAAATGTAGTAAACTGATGGATGTAGGCGGAGCCATGAAAGAAAAGCCACAAATTTTAATCGTTGATGATCTGGTTTTAAATAGTAGGATCTTATCTGAGATTTTAAAAAATGAGGGGTTTGATATTTCCATAGCCTCCGGTGGCGAGGACGCCCTCCAATTCCTAAATATCCATCCCTGCGATCTGGTTTTAATGGATATACAAATGCCCGACATGGACGGTTTGGAAGTCTGCAGGATAATGAAAAATCAGGCTCACACCCAGTCGGTTCCCGTTATTTTCCTCACCGCCCTCTCGGAAACCAATGAAGTCCTACAAGGTTTTGAAGCCGGCGGGGTGGACTATGTTTTAAAACCTTTTAATCTCCCCGAACTAAAAGCCCGGGTGAGAACCCAGGTCAATCTTAGGCTCGCCATGAAAAAGATTACCGAAACAAATCGGGACTTGGAGCAGCTAATTTACACCGTATCCCATGATCTGAAGGCTCCCCTTCATTCCATCATGGGCTATTCCCAATATATTTCAAAGGATCTCTTGGAAAATAAACCCCAGGATCGCATCCAGAATGATGCCGTCAGAATTTATGAAATCGCCGCCAAAGCCACGGCCTTCGTGGGTGATTTATTGAACCTTTCCCGGGCAAGCCTTAAAGACGTTCAGGTTTCCCAATTCCCCATGCAACTCCTGGTCGAAGATGTTCTTAAGGACCTAATGCCCAGCCTGGAAAAAGCCCAAGGGACGACAATCTTTTCTGGAGAATGGGGACTCGTCTCCACCGACAAGGACAGAATCCGGGAAATTTGGCAGAATCTCATTCAAAATGCCTTGAAATATCGATCCCCCGACCGAAATTTGGAATTGATTTTTCAGGCGGCCCAAAGGGATCAAGAATATACTTTTTCCCTGACCGATAACGGAATCGGAATCGCTGGGGAGAATCTTCCCCGCTTATTCACCCTCTTTGAAAAAGTCGATGAAAAATCCGAAGGAAGCGGCGTGGGACTGGCGATAGTTAAAAAAATTCTTACCAGGTTGGGAGGAACGGTGGAGGTTACATCCCCCGGGGAAGATCAAGGATCTACATTCTCCTTCACCTTACCTGTTTAAAAAATAACCCTGGTTCCCAGGTTAATGGACCAACCATTTACGTTTGTTTCCCTAGACTGAAGACTGGCGCTGGTTAGAATTCGAAAACCTTGCAGAGGTGCCCATTGCAATGCCCACGTGCTTTGGGCAGAAAGATCAAAGGGGGAGACCAAGGAACGGATAAATACCGTAATTGTGTCGCTTTTCCAGGAGACCTCAGGATAGAGCTGGAGGGCATAGTCGTTTTGAGTTCCCGAGGGGATTTTTTCCCAGGAACCATAGGGTTTTACTAAGGCTTCCAACCGAAGATTCAGGAGTGACGGGGCCGACTGGGTCTCCTCCTCCTCAGAGATGCCACCATTCAATTCCCACTGGTAAAAAAGACCTGTGGAAATCTCCCAGGAATCCCTTCCCGAGTTTCCCAATGGGTCATCCCTGGGAAGATCCCAACTGGACGAGAGGTGAATATTCACATCCCCCAAAGCACCTTGAAAACTCAAATAGGGTTTATGGAGACCATACTTTCCATTGAAAAGGTAGCCCCCCTCTGTCTTCACATCCCAAAGGCGATAATAGATTCTGCCTCCACCGGAGGTTGTCCCGGGATCGGCGAGAACAGGCGGAGACATTTGATTAGGACTGGTGAAAAGATTCACAGTCTGGGCCAGGAGAGGATATTCCGGAGGAATAACCACAGCCTCCACAAAACTAAAAGGTCCAAAACCCCAATAGAGCGAACCAAGCCAAAGGGTGTTGTCCCTGAGTTCATCAGCGGTAAAATCCACCTCACCGCTCCCAAAAATCACGTCCCCAGCATTAAACATGGTCCCGTCCCCCCAGGACAGCCGTGTTTTACCCAGAGTTAACCGCAGGTCAGCCAATTTGGCCTTCACATAGGCTTTATACAGAGATACCACGGTGGCATCTGAAGCCTTAATATCCAAGACCAGTTGAGATTTAACCAGAGGGTTCCCTTCGGAAGAAAAACTAAGTCTCCCCAAACTTAAAGCCCAAAGTCCCGGATCCCCGTTCACTTTTTGTTCCCATCCAGTTAAAAAGGTCAGATCGGTGAGAACCGAGGTTTCACAGTAAAGGGGAGCCAGGGAACCCAGGAACCCGAAGAAAAGGATCAGGAACCAGGAAAACCTTCTTACCATGAAAGATTCTCCAGGGTGAAGATTTTTAAATCCATGGGCTTGTCAATTTCAATGGAGGAAAATCTCAGTTCAGTTTTCGAACCGGCTTTAAGCTTATCGGTGATTTGAATTCGCGTGGACATGGCAAAAGCCCCCATTTTTTCCACATCCCCAAATGAAAGCTCCTTTAAAACCTTACCAGAAAGGGCATAATAAAGCCCTTTCACCGGAAGATAATTAACTTTATCCACCCAAAGTTCCTGTTTGGAGTAGGCCACGTTTCGTGTTTTAGCGGTGAGTAGGAGTTTCCAGCAGTCCCGGCCATCTATGATTTCAGAACCCTCAACCCCTGTGGTGTAGTTATCACTCCGGTTTCTAGTTCCCGTCATATCCTCATAGGAAATGTCGGAACCGGCCATGCTCTGTCTCAATGCTGCCCCTTGTAAACGGGTCACTTCTTCCGCATCGGGAAAAAAAAGATAGAGCTCTTTTGCGTTCCGTAAAATTTTCTGTCCCTTTTCCGCAGCAGAGGTAAATTCCATGAAGGTATCGTCCTTCCCTTTGGTATAATTTATAAAGGTGGTTTTTCGAGCGCCCAAAGAATCGGTAATCGTCATGGTTCCCACGGCTTTCATGGTGGAAAAAGTCTGGGCGGCATCCACCCTTTTCAAAATAGACTCCCCATCTGGAGTCTGGGCAATTAGAGTCCCCCAGGATAGGAAAAAAACCGAAGCAAACATCCCAATACTTTTCATAAAAATCCTCCATCTAAATAATAAATCAAGAAACAAAAAAGCCGCAAAATCCCCACGTACCCGTGAGGATTTAAGCAATGTTTACCCGAAGGAGAAAGCCCCCGATAAGTTTTAAAAATGAACCACTGAGATTGAATGCGACCGTAGCGAGGAGGGCTTTCTGCGAGTGAAAAAAGCTGCGAAAACCGGAGCGTACACGAGTACGTGAGGATTTGAGCAATTTTTTCCCGAAGCAGAAAGCCCCCGCAGTAGGTCCCATTCAATCTCTCAGTGCTTCGATGGGATCTAGGCGGGTCACCATAGTACTGGGTATCAAAGATGCAAACACAGATAGGGAAAATATCATTCCCCAGGTGGCCACCACAGATCGGAGGTTCAAAAGCGGGTGCATTACCGAAGGGAATTCCATATCGATCCCCTGGGAAATTCCACTGAAGTCTACACCCACCACAGAAAGGATACCGGCAATGCCCGAGCCAAATATCACACCGATGGTCGTTCCAAAAAATGCCAAGTAAGCCGCTTCCACCAGAAATAATAATACCAGACTACCCTCGGACATTCCTAAGGCCGTCAGGGTTCCGATTTCTTTTTTCCGTTCGAAGATTACCATCATGGTGGTATTCACCACCACAGCACTTCCTAAGAGGATGAAAAGAACTCCTATTATGGTAAAAATTATGTCCACAAATTGGGTCATGGTATATACCAAAGAGGCCTGAGTCCAGGATTGGGCCTCCAAACCGGTAGTCTTCAATTCCCCATTCCAGGTCGCCGCCAGGGTATCGGGATTCACTCCTGACTTTGTTTTTACCAGGATTTCCAACACAGCATCATCCATCCGTAAAAAATATTGAGCCCGATCCAAGGGGATGATAAAGAGTCTCTGGTTCATGGGTCCCACGGGAAAATTCATAATTCCGACGACTTTCAGGGTTACCATATTTGTAGACGTCACGGTGGCGGTCAGAAATGTGAATTTATCCCCGACCTTAATTCCTAGACTTTTAGCCAGAAGATAGCCCATGGCCGCTTCCTTTACGCCCTCTCCCGAGGCCGGGAGGCGCCCTTCCACCAGGTAACTGGAAATTTTTGAAAACTTCTCTTCCCGGGCCAGATCTGCGCCCCAACCTTGGGCCAGATAAAGTTTCTCACCTCTGGTAATGGAGCTTCCAAACATGATGCGGGGAGCAACCCCGTCCACCCCAACCTGGGACTCCGCCCAAAGGGTTCGATCCCGTGCCCCAGGGAGATTTAAATGGAGGGGGCTCAAACTTTTGTTCTTTTCATACAGGGGATTAATGATTCTAAGGCTCCCGGAGGTGAAACTTTGGGAGTTGTAAATCGTATCCCTTTTTACCCCTTCCAAAACAGAAAAACCCACAACTAAAACGGTGGAAACCAGAAGTATGGCCAAAACCGAAAGCAAACTCCTTCGGCGGTTTCTCTGGATATTTCTCCAGGCGATCTGAAAAACATTCATGGGATCTCCTTAGTTATGCCTCAGGGCTTCGGTAATTTCCTGCTTCAAGGCGTGGCGGATGGGAATAATACTCACCAGGATGGAAATCACGATCCCCGCCACGAAGACGATGAAATAAGACTTTAGGTTCCATGCACCCCGGATCACCCCACTGAAGGGCAAACTGGCGTTGATCTGCGTCAAAAGGCCAGAAGCGTCTAACCCTGTGGTGGTCAGGGGAATGTTGATCAGGGAACCCATCACCAGACCTGTCACGCCCCCGATAAAACCAATGGCCCCCGCTTCCATGAGGAGGCCGAGAAAAATCTCCTTGTCGTGCATGCCCTGAGCCCTGAGCATCCCCAACTCCCGGGTCCTTTCCAGAATGGTCAGGAGCATGGTGTTGCTCACCCCCACAGCCGCAATAATGAAAACTAAGAATAGGATAATGAAGGTGATATTGGACCGGCTTTGGATAAAACCCAGGAAGTCTGACCCCAAAGTTTTCCAGGTAAGGACGGTCAAACCAGGACCTATTACCGCTTGAAGGGCCTTTTCAAAAGAACCCACATCCTCCCAATCTCCCCGCTGGACCGAGATAAACGTGGCAGAATCCCCCAGATAAAGGTAGTCGTCAGCCACCGACCTATCCAGATACACGTGCATCCGGTTAACCAGGGCATTGGGTGAGCGAAAAATTCCCAAAATGGGAAAGTCCATGGTCTGCCAGACCCCATCCCGGGTTCTGGTTTTAATGGTCACTGGAAATCCTATGTGGGCACCCAGCTGGTCCGCCATGGCATTTCCCAGGACCACCCCTTCCTCACCGGGTTTAAGCCACCTCCCCTCCACCAGGGTTTCATGGATTCGATAAACGTCTGCGTCCTTTGTGGGGTCCACAGCGGTAAAAATTGCCCGGGAAAACCCAGATTCCGGGTAAGGATCTTTGCTCACGATGAGTTCGCCCCCGAACTGGGTCCTCTGGGCTGTTTTGAATCCGGCTAATTCCAATCGATTCATAATTTCACCGGGAGAGGAAATATCCTTATCCATGGGCAGGAAAAGCCTATCGTCCCAGTAGGCAGAGTTCTGAATCTGCGCAGCTCCTGTCTCGTACCAGATCAGGTTTCTCACCCCCTCCACTTCAATCCCCGTGAGCAGGGAATTTAACAGCAGATAAATCATTAAGCCCATGGCAAGACTGGAGGCGGTGATCACTGTACGGCGTTTGTGGCGAGTTAAATTTTTAAATGCCAGGGACAAGAGAAAAGTACCGTCTCTGAGGGACCTGAAAAAACTATTCCCATAAACATCAGGGGAATTCATTTTCGAACCTCGTCGCTGACGATCTGCCCGTCGTGGAGCATCACCAAACGCCGGGCTTTTTCCATCACCATTTTATCGTGGGTGGAGAACACAAAGGTGGTTCCAAATTTCTGGTTCATCTCGCTCATGAGCTCTAAAATAGCCTCTCCGGTGGTGGAATCCAAATTGGCCGGGGGTTCGTCTGCCAGGACGATGGCCGGATGCTTCACCAGAGCCCGGGCTACAGCCACCCTCTGCTGCTGCCCCCCGGACAACTTCCCCGGTATCCGATCGCCCCGACCTTCCAATCCCACTTCCTTGAGCATGGCCAGGGTACGATCCCGAACCTCTTTTTCCGGAAGACCTAATAGATTTAAAGCCAGGGCGACATTTTCATAAGCGGTCAAAACGGGAATGAGGTTGTAGGATTGGAAAATGAATCCCAACCGCCGACGCCGGAATTCCGCCAATTGGTGACGGCTCAATGCGGCGACTTCCATTCCCTCGATATAAAGATCTCCATCGTCCAATCGATCCAGACAACCAAT
>CAZUXL010000101.1:0-11498 GCA_964624355.1 uncultured Spirochaetales bacterium | reverse complement strand
TTCAACTTTCCACCGGAGCGGGGGCGGGGAACATCACCCTGAGCAGTACCGTGGAAGGTACAGTGCTGAATCTTCAAAATCTGACCCTCTTGGCCGGAACGGGGGACATTCTTCTCTCGGGAACTCTGGGAGCGGCTGTACCCCTGGGACAAATTAATGTTAATTCTGTAGGAAATTTCACTTCGGCGCCCCTCTGGGCGACTTCCCTGGTCCAGAGCGCCGGTTCCATCCTCTCAAGCTATCAGAACCTGAACCTCACCGGTGCCGGCTTGGCCCTCGACCTCACGGGAACCGCGTTCACCTTTACCGGTCCCGTGGATATTTCCAATGGAAATGCTCTCATCACTTCCCAGGGGGCCCTGTTCATGGGGGAAACGGGAGCTGGGGTGGATTGGACTATCGCAGGTACCCTTACTCAGACGGGAATCAACGGAACTATCGATCTTCAAACGGAAATTACCGCTGGTGGGACCATATCCTTAGGAAGGCCCGTAATTCTTGGGGATGATGTGACCTTGATTTCTACCGGTGGGGATTTGGTATTCGGATCTTCCGTGGATGATTCAGTCTTGGAGACACATATTTTAACCCTCCAAGGGAATGGGACGTTAAACTTTCAAGGACTCCTGGGATCCGTCACCCCACCTTCTTACATGAGAATTTTAAAGGCTGCTTCTTTAAATAACACCTTGGGGGCTGACATTCTCATGCCTGGTGTGGATCTCTACCTGGATGCCCCTGGCTCAACCATGACCTTGAGCCGATCCCTGGGAGTTAGAAACCTTTATTTCTATCAAGGAATTCTAAGCACCGCAGGTAAGAATATTTCCACCTCCCAGGATATGGCGTTTTTTGGCAAGAGTTATAATCCTGATGATGCGGATCTGGGAGCGAGCCCTCAGGAGTTTGCCTATCCCCAAGCTACTAGCCTGCTCTATTACCCTGCGGGGGGGACCTATAACAACCTCACGGCGCTATTTTCCCAGAGTTTAGTTGTCAATGGGGCGGTCATGGGCGATATGGTGGGATCTACCATCACCGTAGGGGGAAATTTCTACTCCAACGGAGTCAGTCTGCAAGGAAGTGCATTCTGGAATATGAATCTCCCGTCACAAAATGATGCAGTCCCCTTATCAGTGAGCACCCAGCTCCTGGACGACGGCTTTGGAACTACCTACGCCCGATTCTTCCGGGGAACGGTGCGAAATTCCGTTTCCAATGAATATATTTCCGCTTCAGAAGGGGTCACAAACAATGGAGGTAATACCCTGTGGCAATTTGCCCGACCGGGTATCTCCTCCGCTAAAACCGTTTACGATGATATGGTGGAAGTCTTCTTCAGCCTGGATTTGGAAAATACCAATGGTGAGCTCGGTCTTTTAGTAAACCAGGGGTTGCAGGCGCAGAATATCCGCTACGACGATTCGGGAGCGGGGGAATCCTTCTTAGGCCTCTTCTACTGGAATGACGGGGTGGACTACATCTGGGCACCCGGGGAAGCGGGCACTTTTGCACCTCTTTCTGTCGCGACTACGGCACCCTTCACCGCTGGCGGGGACTGGTCTTCCACTAGACCTCTCTATTTTAAAACCACGGTTCTGATAGCCGATAACGGTAACTCTTGGAACACCGACGCCACAGGAACTACCCCGGGATCAGTCCTCTCCACAGACCGGGACGGGATTCATCAAACCTTAATCCCCCGGCTGATCTTTCAAAAAGCCCGCATCTATTCTGCCGATGGAAAAACCTCCTCGGCGAACACCGGGGACGACGGGAACGGGATTTATACTTCTTCCACCGCCTACGTGGGAACCACCGACGGCACCAGACCCATCCTCGCCGCCGTGACCGCTGCTAGAGCCCAACATAAAGCGGGATCACCCACCACCTATACTCCCTACGACGGTCATAATTATTTTCATCTTCGGTACAGTGAACCTGTGGTTTTTGACGACGGAGCGGGGAATAGTATTCTTGGGGATAACCAAGCCTCTTCTACTTTCTGGGGAGATACGCAAGGGGAGACCACCGTGAGCGTCGCCGGACTATTTTCCTATCCCGGAACCCTCAGGGTGAGAAATAAATCCGGGATCAACCACGACCAGGTCAATTCCCTCTTCCGTACCCTGGCGAATCCCTCCGCGTCCCATGGACTGACCCTCTTTGTGGGGGGGTTCAGTACGGGGACGACGCCCAATCTCCGGTGGCCTGGATATATGGTGTGGGAGGATGGGGACCCTGCGGCCAGTCGGGATCCCCGGGGGGATGCCTTTACCGTGCCAGTCTATACAGGGTTGAAAGATCTGGTGGGCTCCAGTATTGAACCCACCGGTGATCTTCAGAATCCTAAATCGACCTTTGTTATTGGTTCCCAAGATACCTACTTGGCCACCACACTCTTAGGATCCAGTTTTACAACCAACGATCTGGTCGCAGGAGCTCTCCATCTTCCCTTGCCCGGGTACCCTGGGTGGGACACCGACGCCCCTAAAATTGCACCGTTCTCACCAGATCCAAACGGCCCTCCCGGTGGACTTGACGGTTTCTCGAACCCTGTGAAAGAAATTGTCACCGTGGACGTGAATTCCAACCGCCGACTGGATCGACTGGATCTTTTCTTTTTTGACAATCCTTCCGGGGTGTCGATTTGGGAGTCCACCTTCGCACCTGGGTTCCATACCCAAAGTTCCACCGTTGGTCTCCCACAGGGCTTAAGAGATGGAGCTTTGGACCTACTAGGCTATAGTGTTCGGAGGGAATCGGACCCCAGTTTTAGAACAGATGTTATCACAGGATTTAATACCTTTGTGGGGAACCTGCTTTTTAACAACCCCCCCACCGATCCCACCTCCAACATTGTGGATGATCCCTATATCTCCCTTTCTATGGACGATAATGTGATTTCTTGGTTAGATGTGGACACCCTCCAGATCCAATATCAAGAAGAAACCGGATTTATGACCGACCTGGCGGGAAATCTTTTACGGGCTCCCGGGGGGGTGATCTGGACATCCATTGAAAAAACTCCACCAAAGATTCTTTACACCCTGTCAGCTTTGGGGCAGAAACGGATCTACATTAAATTTGCTGAAAAGATTGAACCCCTGGCAACCAGCCTGGTGCCAGCGGACTTTCTTCTGTCCAATCTTGGGACCAATGGGGTGTCAGCGGTTTTGGATGCCAATGGGAATCCTATTATTGACTGGTCAATCGGATTTGATGAGCTCTCCCTTCAACTCAACAGTCCTCTTACAGGGGATCAAATGATTTTAGGGCGTTTATCCGTGGATGATCTAAAAATCACTGATAAACAAAGGAACCTCATGTCAGCCGCCGATGTTTACCCTGTAACAGCGTTAGGAATCGGTTTGGCAGAACCCCTTTGGGCTTCCGATGGTACCGGCGGGGCCTCGAATCCCTCAGGAACGGCCCGGGTAATCAAAAACTTTGACGGAAGTGAGCCACTCACAGATCGAGATGTGACCCTAGAATCCGGTGTGGATCCAGGTTTGGCCTCCACTTTGCCCCTTACTCTTTACTACGATATGGATCCCCAGCCCACCACCCTCTTTGGGCCGGTGAAAAAGCTCTGGCTCCCCATCGTGGTAGATGGACTGATGGAAGTGAATCCAGAAACCAAGGAGAACGCTCTCCCTAACCGACAAGCCAGGAGTTTGAGGCCCTTTGCATCCTCTAACGGGGTAGCCCTGAGTTTGAGGGACTACCTGTTTCCCTCCTCCGATTCAGAGTTTACCTCAGGTGCCAAGGTGGAATTTTTGTATATGTTAGCAGGTCTTCCCGTGGTGAGATCCACGGATCCCAGGAATGAAGACCCTCGGCTTTGGGATATTTGGCGTTTTGACTTAAAGGATGTGAAACTCCAAAAAGGAGGTGTGACCCTTCTAAACAACGTTTTCAATCCAGAACGGGGAGAACAAGCCCTCGTCATGTTCCACATGGAGGACTCAGGAGTCGCCACCATCCAGATCTTCGCCCTGGATGGATCTATAGTGAAAGTTCTTAACCGGGGACGTCAAGCCGCTGGGGACTATGAGGTTCTCTGGGATGGTAGGAACGAAGGCGGACGGATCGTTGCCCGAGGACCCTACTTCCTTCGCGTTGTGGCGCCAGGGGTGGACGAGTTCAGAACCCTGCTGGTGGTGAAAGATTCCCAGTAGGGAGTAGGGCCCCATTGGTGTAACTCGGGAGCCATTTAATCTCCTGAGTTCACCCTGGGTAGGCTATCTTTTTTCCCGGAAGATAAATTGAGGATCGGAGATAAGTAGTCGACCACAGGTAAGGGTACTCAGATTTAGTTCCTCCGTGGGAGAAATATCAATCTGCAATACCGGCGGATCACCAGCACCAGGGGTGTAGCTGATGGGAAAATTCAAGGTATTGAAGTCCGCCAAATCGAAAGTGAGTCTTGTCCACTGGGTCCACCCAGAAGCCGGTCTGGGGACGGAAACCTTCATGGCTGATTTGTTGGCAAAGGAATTATCAATAAACCAAATCTTTACGGTAAGGGCTTCTGCGGCGTATGCGTTGGCCGTGAGGGGGGTTAGGGCAGAAACCTCTTCGTCTTTCACTGCAATCGAAAAGGTATACAAGGCACCTTGAAGTAAAGGCTTTTGAGTGTCATTAATGCTGGGGACTTTAAGGGAGACGGCTGTATTTTGTGTCACATTAACCATTTGCAAATCGTCGATTGCCAAATTTTGTTCTACAACCTTATCACCTTTAAAAGTTAGAGAGTGGGGAATCCCCGCTGAAAATGAAAAGGGCGCCGGTAAATTATTACTATCGGGAATGGTAGCGACCACTGGCAGGGTTTTATTTTTTAATTCCGGTAAACCCATCATCTTATAAGACACATCTATAAATTTATCCAAGGCGTAATCTTGTCCGAATTTGTAGGCAATGCTACTGTAGGACCGGTATTTAAGCCTTAATAAATACAACTGATTCACCGTATCCACGGCGTAGGGTGATAAGTCTAAACTCACTGCATCGCTGGAGTTTCTCACGGTTAGCCATAAGCTATTATCTGCTCCCGTGGGACGCACAGGGGTAAAGTAGTCCAAATCCTGATTTGGATCCCCAGGGACTACAGTGGCGGCTTCGATAACAGCCCTGGATGTTCCCGCCGTCGTCCAGGGGAGGGGAGCACTCGTATCTGTGAAATCCCCATTGGGGATCAAGTTTTTTATTTCCAGGCGGTAAACGGCAGCTCCCGGAGGGGCGTCGGCAGGAGGACTCACGGTGGTCACGGGTTCCCAGTTCATGTAAGGATCAATACCCAGGGCCTCTTTATAGGTTAAGGTCTGCCAAAAAGGAGTTCCATCGGGCCATGCCCCCCCTAAGGGCATATTCCCAATCAAATTAAGATCTTTATAATCCTTAAAATACTCCGTATCCAAGGTGCATGTGGTCAAGATGGGAAGGATTAAAAATGGGAATAGCAGTTTAAACCGGTTCATCCTCTAATTTTAATACCAAAAATGAATTAAATCACCTCCGGCCGCCCTCCTGGGACCAGTTTTTGCAATTCTTCCGCGGCTTTTTGTATTTCTTCCAGGTTTAAATTGGATACATCCCCCTGCATTCCTTTCACCGTTTTTAAAATCACCCGCTCGAAGGGGTTCAGGTTTTTCCATTCCAAGGCTCCGCCGAAGAATCCTTTAAATTGAGCATGATCCTGTAAAAGGGGTGGGACCAGGGTGGTGAAATAGCTCTGGGCTGTCCGGCGGGAGGACAGGGCTGAAATGAAAATCCCCAAGGGGTTCACCAGGAGCTTTTTTTCCTGATGCTGGAGGAATTCCTTCACCGGGCCGGGAAGGGAGCCCATATAGACCGGAAATCCCAGGATCACCATTTCCCCCGGATTAGCGGACCACTGGGGAGTTTTTCTCACGTCCTGGATCCGGACGTCCTCACCCAGGTGTTCCGCCAGCAGTTGGGCACATTTTTCCGTAAAACCATGTTTGGAGTAGTATAAAATAATCATATTCGTCCCCGACCTTCATCTCTTTCTTTAAAAGCCCCGGTAATTTTCTGGATGGCCCGTCCCGGGGAGTCTTTGGTGTTTCCCCAATCCGCGTGGGCATTTTTACTGTCAAACATTTGGGTGAAGTGGACCACCTCATTCTCCAACCGCTCCAGGTTTTTTCCCGTCAATTCCAGTAGTTCTGTGGTCCAGAAGCCCAATTCCCGGGGCGGGAGCACTTCCAAACCCATTTTTAAAAGATGTTGGAGATGGGGAAGGCAGGGACCTCGGGATTTTTTAAGAGCCACGGGGAAATCCGGATCTTTCAGGTACAAATGGGCCGCGGTGAAGCTGTATCGCCCCAGGGCTTCCTGAATTCTATCCTGGATCAAACAAGAGGATTCTTCCCGGTCAATAAACTCCACCAGTTCCTGGATATTTTTTTTCACGGGTTCCTTAGAAGCCATGAGTGCTCCCACACCGGATTTAGCTGAGAGTTTTTTTGCTTGTTTTAAAAGCTCCTGGGTGCTTTCCTGGATTTTACCCCTCAGGGTTCTCAGGTGGGTAGAGACGATGAGTCCCAGTCCCTGGCGATTGGGATCCTTAGCCAGAAGCCGCCAGTGATCTGGGGAAAAGCCCTGGGCATTCACTTCCACCCGGGTCTCAGGGGTCATTACCGAAGGTCCTAAATAGTATTTTAAAGCTTGGTTTCGCGCTTTTACTTCCAAAAGGCACATCCAGCATTCGCAGTCAGTCTTCAGGGCGTCCCAAACGGGAATGGTATCGATTTCATATCTCACAGGGACTCCTTACAAACCTCTTTGGGCCTTAATCCGGTCGTAGGCTTCTCGGATTTTGATAAACTGGTCTTCCGCCTGCTTTTTCTTCGGATCTGAATCGGGGAGATGGGCTAGGGAATCGGGATGATACTGCCTTACTAGGGTGCGGTAGCGTTTTTTCACTTCCTCATCCGGGGTATCCATTCGCAGGCCCAAGACCTGGTAATCGTCCGGTCCCGAACGATTGACCCGATAATCCTGGGGTTTTGAAGAACTGCGGAATTCAAACCCAAATATCCCGGCGATTTGCGCCAAGGCTTCCTGAACCCCCGGGCGGAGGGGAACGCTCAGGGTGGCGATTTCAAGACAGGTGCGAAATACGGTCATGAGGGTGTATTGATCCAGAAAAAAGGACTGGGATAATTCCCTGGCTGCTTCCACCGGGTGCAGGGAGGTATTTTCCAAAGCCAGGTTAAAAGCCCGCACTGCCGACTCCCGGTCAAAAAAGAAAAAACCGAAGTTTTGTTCCAAAAGCCGTTCCACATAGGCCACCTGGGCTTGGTTAGGGCCCCCGGTCAGGGCTGTCATCCGGCCATAGAGAGTAAATATCAGGGGAATGTAGCTATCATTATCCTGAAAAATCTGTTCCCGTGGACCACCGGCCAACCGGGCCATATACTTTTTCTGTTGATATAAGTCCACCAAATGCCCTAAAGCCAGGCCGAGAAAGAGTCCGAAGGGATAATATACCCCGATACCCACCAGGGCGCCGATAATTTTTCCAAAAACAAACATAGGGGCAATATACTCCAGTCGTAATGCCCAATCAACCCATGGAAATGTTTGACCCGGAGGCGCACCAGTGATAAACTGTCAAGAATCTCCAAGGAATATCAATTGAAAATAAATCTCCCATTTCTTTTTACCAGTCTCTTTCTGGGTTTAATGGCCTGTGCCCCCGCACCAGTACCCCAGGCTTCAACCCTGCCGCCGGTTAAATCAGAACCGATTCCAGCCCCCCCTCTGTATCGTGTGACTTACCACTCCAACGTCCCGGGATCGACTCAGGTGCCTGAAGATAGTGGTGCGTATGAACCGGGCACCCCAGTGGCAGTGAAAGATCCAGGCTCCTTAGCCAGGAATCAAGACCATTTTGATGGTTGGAATACCCAGGCAGATGGAAGCGGGGTCACTTATCGCCCCGGTCAGAAGTTTTTCATGGGCCAGGGGGATGTGGATCTTTGGGCGCGGTGGAATTATACCATCCAGTATTCTCCCGGACCTCGGACCCAAGGCCAGCCTCCTGTGGATACGAACTTTTATGAAAAAGGTTCCCTGGTCGTCGTGGGAAATCAGGGAACCTTGGTCAGAGCCGGTCATAGTTTTCTGGGTTGGAATACCAAACCCGACGGATCTGGGGCCAACTACACTCCCGGTTCATCCTTTGTCATGATCCCTCGAAGCCTGACCCTTCACGCCTATTGGAAAGGGGAAACTCGCCGGGTGAGTTTTCATTCCGGGGATGCCCAAGATCTGATCCGGGACCAGTTTTTCATCACCGATTTTCCCGGAACCTTGGAAAAAAATACCTTCTTGCGACCGGGGTATATCTTTATGGGCTGGAATACCCAAGCCCAGGGCACAGGCATGCTTTATGGGGATGGGGATTCACTGACCCTGGAAATGGAAGATCTTTCCCTCTGGGCTCAGTGGCTTCCAGAAAAAAAAGTCCTGAAATACACCTCCAACGATGGTGGTAACCAGGAAGTCCACGAGGTCTGGGAAGTGGATTCCACTATTCAGCTCCTGGCCAATCCCTTCCACCGATCCGGTTATATTTTCACTGGGTGGAATTTTACCCAGGATGGGAGCGGAACTAACTATCCAGAGGGTTCCCCCTACAAAATGGAATCCTCCGATACGATCCTTTATGCTACCTGGGCTGCGGAGCGGAGGCGAGTTATATTTTACGCCAACAATGGAACCGAGGACCTGAGGGAACAGTGGGTTCCCGTGAGGTCTACCGCCACCCTTGAAAGTCCCAATTTTTACCAGGATGGGTACAGCTTTAAGGGATGGAATGTCAAACCTGAGGGTAATGGCACGGCTTACAACCCCGGTGCCACCATAACCATGGAAGTCAGCGACCTGGTACTTTACGCCCAGTGGAATCCCAATAAAAATACCATCACTTATTATCCCAATTATGGAAAAGGCTCCATGGCCCTTCAGATTTTAGACTCCGGAGCCACGGCCAATCTGCGTCCCAATGCCTTCACCAGACCAGGGTATCTTTTTAATGGATGGAACACCACGGCAGACGGCTCGGGACCTGCTTTCACCGATGGACAAGGTTTTACCATGGGCCCGGACCGGGTTGTGCTCTACGCCCAATGGATTTTTCCCGCTCAGATGATCAGTTTGCTCCCTGGTAGTTTGAAAACCGACAGAGGTCTGGCCCTCATACCTGGGTTTAAAATCTCCAACGTAAAGGTGACCCAGAGCCAGTACCAAAAAATAATGGGTACTAATCCCAGTTATTTCAGCCGCATCGCCGATGCCCCCAATTGCCCCGTGGATACGGTTAGTTGGTACGATACATTGGTTTATTGCAATAAACTCAGCGTACATGATGGGCTCGTGCCAGCCTACACCATCAAAGGTACCACGGACACAGCCCTATGGGGGCCCATTCCCAAAGGACCGGATCCCCTATGGGACGAGGTTAAACTCAACTCCAGTGCCACAGGATATCGACTCCCCACGGAGGCGCAGTGGGAGTATGCAAACCGAGCAGGCGCAACTACGGAATACTACTGGGGCAATTCCAATGACTACGCCACCGTGGATCAGTACGCCTGGTACGAAGAAAATTCCCGGAATACCCCCCATGGGGTCGGGCAGAAACTCCCGAACAAATGGGGGCTTTTTGATATGACAGGAAATATGTATGAATGGTGCTGGGATCAATACGAAGACCCCTCCCTTTCTGAGGACCAAGGCAATTCTTCTGAAACCCTTCCACAATACCGGGTACAGAGGGGGGGGAGCTGGAGTGTGAGTATCTACGTGATGAATGCGTCCTTCCGCAATTTTGCCAACCCCCATTACCCTTCCCTGACCACGGGGTTTCGGGTTATCAGGCTTTAGTTCAAGAAAAAATGGAAAGCCTCCTGACCCCCTTTCTACAACTCTTCTCCCTTCTAGTCTTAGGGTTCTTCCTCGCCAGGAAGGGGGTTTTTACCGAAGCCTTCAATAAATCCCTGGCAACCCTTCTGCTCCGGTGGTCCCTTCCTGCCTTGATTTTAGTGTCCATGCAAAAAGAGTTCACTCCTGATCGATTTTCGGGAGCCTTGGTCCTTTTAGGTATCTCCTGGGGAGTCTATGGACTCAGTATTCTCGTAGCCCTGCTCTGGGGGAGGTTTTCCACAGGTCTAACAGATGTGAAGGGAATTTTCCAATTTGCCCTGATTTTCAGCAACGTGGGCTTTATGGGATTTCCCATTTTGGAAGCCCTTTGGGGCCGAGAGATCCTTTTCTGGGCGGCCATTTACAACATTCCCTTCCATTTCCTCGTATTCACCTTAGGTGTTTATTTGGTTTCCGGGGGGAATAAGGACCGTAAATTCCACCCCAAAGAACTACTCAACCCTGGGCTCCTGGCCACCTTGGCCGGATTTATCGCCTTTTTATTTTCATGGAAGTTCCCCAGCCCCATCCATCAGACCCTCACCATGGTGGGTGGCTTAACCACCCCATTGAGTATGATCCTTATCGGCAGCCTTCTCGCAAGGTCCTCCGTGAGGCGGACTTTAAAAACCCCCATTCTCTGGGGGCTCTCCTTTATCCGCCTCCTGGTTCTGCCCCTGGCGGTCTTATTTTTTATGAAATTTCTTAAACAACCCCCGGAATTCACCAAAGTAGCTGTGATCATCACCGCCATGCCTGCGGCTGCCAACCTGACTTTACTGGCCACGGAGTACTCCCCTAAGCCTGAAGCAGCCGGCCAGATGGTTTTTGTCTCAACCCTCGGAGCCCTTCTCACTATCCCGATCCTGGTATTCTTGGGGGAAATGGTATGGTAAGCGCTTGCCGATAAAAGAAGTTTAAAGGGTATTGCAAACTTTTCATAATCCCTTACAATTAAAACGACATCTCCAAGGCCACATCGGGAGTATAGGATGAAAGTTCTGATTACAGGTATTTCTGGTACCATCGGTTCACAGCTAAAAGAACTGTTGGAAAAATCCGGAAACCAAGTTATGGGGTGGGATCGAAAAAAGGTTCCTTTTACAGATTATTACGCCATGGAGTCCTATTTAAAGGAAGCAATGCCCCAGGTGGTTTATCACCTCGCCGTGCCTTCCAAACCCACGGGAATGGAAAATGAAGGGTGGTTGGTCAATTACCAATGGACTTCTGAGCTGGCGTGGCTTTGCCGAACTTTGAATATTCAATTTATTTTCATAAGCACGGTCATGGTTTTTTCTAACCAAGCCAAAGGCCCGTTTACCCCAGAATCCCGAGCCGATGCCTCCGAAGGCTATGGATACGAAAAACGCTTAGCAGAGGAGAGGGTTTTCTATCAGCATCCGGGGGCCACGGTCATTCGCCTGGGGTGGCAGATATCCACAGGACCGGGCACAAACAACATGGTGGACTTTATAGAAAACAGGATTAAAAACGACGGTCTGGTTTCCTGCAGCACCCTCTGGTACCCTGCATGCTCC
>CAZUXL010000100.1:0-11509 GCA_964624355.1 uncultured Spirochaetales bacterium | reverse complement strand
ATAGGTGCTTTCGAAGTGAATCTGGTTCTCGGGGTGGAGAATTCCTGGCCTTATGCACCTTTGGGCTCATGGTACTTTGCAGGGATGGGTTTGAATAGCACAAACAGCATGATCACAACCCCTTGGACTCTCACACCCACAGGATCTCTGAACCCTAGTTACACCGACCGGTCTGGCAATGAATATGAAGCCGACTTGGACGGAATCTCCAGCTATACCGCTGGACCCGCACCAACTACGGGGTATGTAGAGATATCCCATGGGTTTACCGTCTCCGCCTTTGTTTCCATGAGCGATGTGGCCACGGACACTACCGGAACCATTTTCGGGGCCAACGAAACCAGCTCCCGGTTCTGGGAACTAAACGCCGACTACGATACCCCTACGGGAGCCTTGAACTTCTCCTTCCGGTACAGTGACCTCTCTCGATTAATTCCTGATGGGAGCCAGCAGTTCGTTCCCTTCAAACCCCACGTCCCCTTTGGTATACGGAAATATATTTTCGTAGCCGTGGTGGTGAACAATGTAGCGGGAACCTTGGAACTTTATGTCAACAATGAAAAACTCGGTACAGTCGGCAATCCTGGCATTCCTTTTAATCCTGAAGCGGCGACTATCACCTTAGGAGGTGGCTTTCAGGGGCCTTTCAAGGGGCAGATCGATACATTGAGGATTCATAACCGGCCATTGAGCACTGCGGAAGTGGCAACTTTGGCAGATGACGGGGGGACCATGCCCGTGGACATTTCCGTTGGCGCCCAAGCTAACTTCAATGGATTTGTTCTAACTCCCGCAGGACCCCCTATCGGAACTGCGGCCCCCTTGCCCTATTACGACCGGTTCGATGTGGACGGGGATGCGCGACTGTTCAACGGCGGATGGGACGACAACTTTGGTGCTGTGACTTCCAGTGCCGCTGAACTCCCTGGAACCGAACTGGTTGATGGAAATGCGGATACTTATGTGGACTCCTTCTCCCTGGGATTCTGGTTTAAGCCTCTGGGTGTCCTGGATCAAGAGCAGATTCTTCATTGGGGGTCAACGGCCAATGGTCTTACCCTGAAATACACCACCTCTAATCAGGAGTTAAAACCCTATAACGGGGTCACACCTCTGAACGGCTCCGTAGGAGTAGCCCGGGACCAGTGGCATCATGTGTTTTTCTCTTTGGATAATGGGGCATCGACTTTAAAGTTATGGGTGGATGGAAAGGCGGTTACCCCATCCTCCGGCGTTCTATTTACCCAGAATTCCTCAGACCTCCTGCGCTTTGGCGGCTCCACGGTACCGGGAAGGTTTGTTTTGGATGATGTGAGGTTCTATCCACGGACTTTGAACTCCTTGGAAAGGGAAATAATCCGGTTCCCCGTGAAGGACGGGACCAACGAGGTTTATTATTATCCCCTCTCGGCCATCAACAATAGCCCTGCTCTCAATATGGGGTACGCGTTTAATAATGGGCTTTCCTCCGATCCCGTGGGGGACACTGCAGCCTTTGGTGGCGGAGGGCCGACCTTCGGTCCCGACCGATACAACCGGGGAAGTGCTGCCGTTACTTTTGGTGCCGCTAGTTATTTAACTGTAACCATAGCCAACGGTTTTCAGGGACGGCTTATAAACGATACCCAAGCTCGGAATATGGCTTTCTGGCTGAAGACCGACACCTACATTGGTACGGACTTTGAAGTGCCTTTGGTTCAATATTCTGGGGGGGCGGATGGATGGGGAGTTTATTACAAGGATGTGGCAGGTGCCAGGTCCTTGATTCTGAAGGTGAATGGTACCCAGGTTGATGCGATCACCGATGTTCACACTACCCTATGGCCAGTGGGAGTTTGGAAACACTTTGTGGTTTCCTTGGGAACTCCTAACGGGGCCTCAACTCCCTATGACCTGAGGATCTCCAGTGACATTCCAAGTCCCAGTGTAGGCCCGGTGATATTGGCCCCCATTGATGGAACTCAGCTCAATATGGGTGGTGTTTCAGGGAAAGCTGCCGGTTGGACAGGGTCCTTCGATGAGTTCAAGGTTTTCACCAGGGAACTAACTGAGGTGGAACTGAAAGACCTCAGGATGAGTGCCACTTCTGCCCCAGCCCTTTAAGTACTACTTTAAAATGAAACCGGAGGGGCCTGGGGCTTCTCCGGTTTTTTCCTAGGCCATGGCACTAGGACCCCAAGATACAGGTGGCATCGTAAGTGCCCTGAGTTTTGTAAAGTTTTTATAATATGAGACTTCTAATTCAACTACGGGAATACGCCCCAAGACACCGATTAACACTAACCAGTCGGTGTCTTTCTGTATCTGGAAGTTTCCCGCCACGGCACAAAAAGATGTTTATCCCTCGGGAAATGGACCTCTTGCAGTTGATGGGATAGGGCTGGTGGCGAGATTTTCTACGCCCTAGGGAAACAGCTGAGATGGGGCAGACCTGGTTCCCATGGGTATACTGGGTCTATTTTTGTTACAACCAGGGAACTAAAGTAAATTTGCAGGTACAACAACTCAGGGATCTTCTTGGGACTCGCTCATTGCCCTATCTTATGGAAGATTTAGGCGACGAAGGGTAGAATCCTCTGTTCTCGGGACGCCTTAGGCGTATCCATTTATTAAAAAATTACATAAAACTGAAAATACACCCCTGTATAGCTAGTTAAATTTAATTTTTGTGATCATTATTAGAATCGAGGGGTGTTTTCCCATGGGAATAAAAAATGTAAAGGTGCTGGGTCTTTTGTACCTGAGTATCCTTTGGACCGGTTGTTCCTTGGAACGGCCTCGCATGGACAGTTCGTTAGAAGTACGAATGCTTGTACCTCAAGGCTCTTTCCTTCAACCAGGGAACAGAGCTTTGGCTCCAGAAATCACCGCCATGCGCGCCGAACTATGGCAGAACGACAGACTCATGTTCATGGTGACTGGGGGACTTGAAAAACAAAACGACGGGACAGTCTTTGTGATATTCAGCTTTGGTCAGGTTCCCTTAGCTTCCTACGCATTGGTGGCCTATGCCGTGGATACAAACCGAGTCCTTGGTAGCCAGGATATACAGGTTGCCCAAGGGGCCGTGGAACTCACCTTGGAATCCCCCGCCCAGGTGGTGATCTTGAAACTACGCCCCAACGATGCCCTTCCCGGCAATGTTTATCCATTGGAGGCCGGTCTGGGAGTTCCGGGAACGCCCCTGGGGTCTAAAAAATCCATTTTTTACAAGTTGCCCATTCCTTTGGAAGACTTTTATCATGTATCCGTAGGCACTCTGGAAACGGACACTGAGTTGACCTGGCTCCTGCAGGATAGGGACGGTAACTTGCTTCCCTTGAATTTCGGAGCACAGTCTAAACCTTGGGCGCAGGTTCAGGGACCCTTGTATCTTTCAGTTTACAACGGAGGATTAACGGAAAAAGCCTCTGTGGAAGTGTATTTCGATTTGGCGGGGACAGGCCCCAACCTTTTGGATCGCCGGCCACTTCTTGCTTTGAAAAAACGAGGAATGGAACTTTTAACCGAAGCCGAAGCCTCCCTGGGGAACGATGGGGAATTACCCGCTTCGACAACCCCATTGCCCCAACGGGATGATCTTAAAACCGCTCTTACCGGGGCGGATTCCGTACTTCCTCCGAATTACCTTGTCACTGAAACAGCTTTGGGAACCGCACAAACGGTACTCACCGCAGCCATGGCCGCATTGGAAGCCACCAGACTATCCATCACCATCTCTCTCGACCAGTGGGATGGTACTTGGAAACCCTTAGACACAGGGGAAGACCTGGTTTCATTAGTGGGGGTTCCTGGGAAATTTGGCGCTTTGGATATCGATGGAGTTCTTTGGATTAAGGACTCTGGTTTTTGGGAACAGATTTCTCTAAAGCCGCCAGTAAAAGTTGATCTCATCACTAAAGCAGGGAATCTTATAGTTGCAGCGGCTCGGGGATCACCCGATCTCTATACCTTTGACGGGGTTTCCTGGAGTGCCTATACCACGACCCCGGGAGGATTCCTCATCCAGGCCCTGAGTTTTATACAAAATGGGGTGGCAGTTCTCGATGAAGCGGGCAATGTGAGGATTTTTGACGGTACGAGTTGGACCCTGATGGGGATGGCGCCGGTGGGAACCACATCCCTGGGAGCCGCAGGTGAGCGACTCTTTGCCTGGAATGTTAACGAAACAGTTTTGAAGGTCTGGGAGGGGGGACGCTGGGGTGATCCAGGTTTTCCAGTACAGATAGGGACTCGGAGCCTCACAGGATCCACGGACACCGTAATTGCATTGGTAAAGAATTAGGAGGATTCCCATGAACAAAGTTAGATCGTTTCTTTTAGTCTTAGCTGCCGCCCTGGTAATGGTGGCCTGTTCACAGCTCACGGAGAGTTTAGGTCTTCTCCCACAGACGCCTATCCTATCCGAGGGAGAGGGAAACATAACCCTTACTTTTGGATCGCCGGGTGCCTCCAGATTTGTGGGAAATTCCTACACCCTGGCGGACGTCACCTATGTCACTGTTCAACTCACCCATGAGATTACTGGTGCTTCGAAATACGAGGCCGCCACCGTCACAGCTGGGAGTGCCGCGGTGAAATTTACCCGAATTCCCACCGGTACATGGAAGATCAAAGCCAACCTGTATGAAAACTCCACGGCTACGGCAGAAATGCTTTACTGGGTTTATGATAAGGTCCTGGTAAAATCGAAGCAGGACACCACTGCTTCTCTTACGGCCATACCATCCGGAGGATTGACCAACCTTTCGATCGGAGAGGCCGTCCTTCCCACGGATATTACCCTGAATCACGAACCAGTATTGGGACTCACTCCCTTGGCTGCCCAATCGGTGGAAGTACCCCAGGGTATTTCCCTTCAGCTAACCGCTACCATGGTTCCGCCTACTTCCAGTTTTCAAAAAGTGAGTTGGAGTTCCTCCAATCCCGCTGTGGCTTCAGTAGATAACTTCGGAAAGGTTTATACGCACAAAACCGGTACAGTGGTGATATCCGCCCAAGAAGCCTATCAGACCGGAGTGACCAGTGCTCTTCCCTATAACCTGACTGTTGTTCCTGGGTTTATTGGGGATTGGTCCATGAACTTTTCCGGGGGAATGGCTGGGGCAAGTGGAAATTCGAGTCGGTATATAGGCAGTTCCAAGATGTATTGGCGGATTTTTAAGGACAACACTTGGGAATACTATATGGAGGGTTCCAACTCTTACGACCGTCCTAAAAAAGGAACTTGGGCTCTCGCTTCCGGAAATATTGTATTCACACCAACCCAAGAGTTGGATGCCATTACGGGTACTTGGACTGCGATAAGTGACAACCCTTTAGTGACTTCCTGGTCCCTCCAGGAGGGGGGGGCTCTTAAGATGGACTATTTTACTGCTTTCAGTCCCTCGGGAACCATGGATAGGATTGCCTTTAGAACCGCAACCAGTATTACCGGGGTCAAAAACACGAATACTAATGTGGCTGACTTTGTGGCCGGGACCACTAGGACTTTGGATTATGATGATATTTTCCAATTCCAACTAACTGCTGAGACTGATTACGATGCCTCCCTGCGGAAGGTGGTTTGGGGTTCATCGGATTCAACCGTGGCCAATTTTGATTCAGGATCATATCTAAGAATTTCCAAACAAGGAACAACAGTCCTGCGGGCTACATCTTTGGATGGTGCCATTACAGCCACGATGAATCTCACCGTGACCGCAGTCAACCTGCCTGTGACAGTGCTGACGTCAGCCTGGGTGAATTTCACGAATAATTATGAGGATACAACTAAGGTTCGGACAAATCTTTCCTGGATGGGTCCAGCCAGTAGTTACAAACTCGAATCATCCCTGGACAACCTCACTTGGATAACTGAGACAGGTGTGAGCAGCTATAGTGGAACCAGTTCTGCGGATTTGGTCAAACCGTTTGGACAGAAAATATCCTTCAGGATCACCTCCATAGTTAACGATTCAACGCACCCTTTTAATTTTGAAGGGAATTCCCAAATATTAGTGGTCTATACACCTGAAAGTGATATCACTGGAAATATTTTCACCCCATGGATCGAATCAGTCAACATCCAGGATCCATCGGGGGATCGCCTCTATGTTTCCGCAACCCTGGGCCAAACCCTGTCCGGTAACTTTTATACGGATGCGGCAGGAACCACGACGGCGACCAATGTTCAGGTATTGCGCTACGGATTGAACACCTACTGGGTTTACGGTTCTACTACCACATTCGATGGGGTGATAGTAAAGTACGATTACGCAGGAAATGTGGTGGACAACTATCCTCTTTATTTCACCGCCACACCCAAGATTTGGGGAATAATCAAGAATATGGACACAGGTGCTTTCACTTTCAATAGCAATTCTGAATCAATCATTAAGAATTTCTCAGGTGGTACATTCTAACGTTATCAAAATAAGTAAATTCGAAAACCGGAGGGGCCAGGAGCCTCCCCGGTTTTTTTTGCCTTGATTGAAACCAAGGGGGGTATAGGAGGGGGCTGAGGTTCGGCTACCATAAAGATTCCAGCATCCTGCGTTCCAACCGGAGATCTGAGCTTTACATTGTTCGGCGCCTAATTTATCTTAATTGCCGAGGAGCCCGAAGTATGAAGGTAAGCTTTAATTCTCCCTTATGGCCATTGTTGACCCCTCTGGTGGGTCTGGTCTTGGGTTGTGCTTCCAGTAATGATATTAATAAAGCATTTGGTCTGCAGGACTCCTACCAGGGAATCATTGGTGCCCTCTCCCTTCCCATTACGCAGGAGCCAGGACCTATAGCCTTTCTTTCATTGACGGATTCTCAAATGTCGGAAATGGATGCTCCGATTACTTTTGGTAGTTATTACGCCGACAGTTTGGCCTCCCGTTTGAAACAGCAGTTACCCGAGTCCCGGGTGGTGGAGAGGGCAAATCTGGAAAGGGTTTTGGAAGAAAGGGGATACAATGCCACAGGTATACTCACGGATGAAAAATTGAAGAATCTTCAAAACCTGACCCCGGCTCGCTACATTTTTACAGGGACCTACACCGTCCACTCTACTGAAGTGGAACTTCTGGTCCGCCTGGTGGATACCCGGGATGCCACTGTAGCCAGTTCCCGAATTGTTAAGATTTATTTGGATAATGATGTGAGGAAACTTTTAGGGCTCCCTCCCTTGAGGACCTGGAATACCGTGGCGGATACCCTGACTCAACAGGTTCTTGAGGACGTGGAAGGGGCCATCAAAGAAATTTCATTACAGAAGATACTGAACAATATTAGTGAGAATGGTTTTGACAGCGAGAAAGTAAATCTGGTGGAAGTGGCTTTCAAAGGAAAAATAATCACTGCAAATCAAGCATTGAGGGTAGTAGAAACCATAACTTTCGATGACGGTCGGGTGAGAACCATAAAATTTCTTTATCCCCTCATCATGGACAAGGAAAACGCCTTGGAATTGATTAATACCCTCAGTTTCCAGAGTTCAAAAGATTCGGTGATGTCCTTTATGAAAGACCAAAAATAGGGATTATGAAGGAAAATACCACAGAAATTAACACTTGGGAATCGTGGAACGGGAACCTTCGCCATGAGTACGGGAGAAGGTTTTCACCCTCGACGGAGGAAGAGCTTTGCTCCGCTGTGGCTCAGTCCACCTCGGTGAGGGTAGTGGGAAAAGGTTATTCCTCCGCTGACATTCAAGCAGGTACGGAATCTCTCATTTCCTTGGAAAATTACAACCGGATTGTGTCCCTGGACACGAACAAGAAAGAAGTGACCGCACAGGCAGGGGTTCTTTTAAAAGATCTGATCCACACCTGTGCCTCCCAGGATTTGGGGTTCCCTGCCCTTCCGGATATCGATGGGGTTACCCTGGGGGGCGCTCTGGCTACTGGTACCCATGGGACTGGAAGGGACGCCCATCCCCTTTCGGGGTATATGTCCTCTTGTACCCTGGTTCTCTCCGACGGGACGCTAAAGACTTTTACCACGAAGGATCGGGAATTTCCCGGGTTGCGGGTGTCCCTGGGCTTATGGGGGATCTTTTCAACCCTGACGTTTCGGTTAGAACCTATCGAAGAGTTTTTTCTGGTGGAGAAGCCCATGAGGGATAGGCTCTGGTTGGAAGCTTTTCCTGGGTGGCTTCAGGATCATGAGTTTGTCCGGGTTCTCTGGTTACCCCACACTGACCGGGGGTATGTGATTTTAGGGGATAAGAAATGGACTCTGTCCCTAGCGGAATTCGCCGGGGCAGATCCCCAGGCTCCATTTCAAGAAAAACCCGCACCTAAGTTTTACTCCCACCGGCGAAAGGTTTCGGCCAGGTTATACGCTTTGGCAGTTCGCTGGCCTTGGGTCACAGTTTTTGTAAATCGTATTTTGGTCCGATTATTCTTTTCTGCCGTACAAATCCGAAGGGGAAATCTCTATGACGCCACGGTGACAAAAAGCCGTTCTGGCACCATGGAACTGGCGGAATGGACCATCGCTTTGGAAAAATTTACCCCTTGTTTTACGGAGCTTCGGGAAGCCCTGCACCGGTGGAGTTCCCCAGCCTTTGCCCATATTCCCATGGATATCAGGTTCTTAAAGGCCGATGACACCTGGCTCGGGAATGCCAGTGGAGCCGATACAGTCACCGTGGGCTGTGTCACTCGCCACGCTCCTTCCGCCCAGACTTACGCCGCCTTCGAGGTCATCGAAAGGATCTTTTTCAAACACGGTGGGAGACCCCATTGGGCAAAGCATCATTCTTTAGGGAAAAAGTCCTTGGCAATCTTGTATCCCCACTGGGAAGACTTTCTTTCGCTCCGGCGCAAAATGGACCCCCAGGGGAAATTCCTTAATCCTTATTTAAAATCGATTTTTGAGTAATCCATGGCATATTCCGGGGTACTTTTTGACTTTGACGGGGTTCTGGGTGATACCGGAGCGAGTCATCGGTGGGCCTGGAAAAAGGCATTTGAGAGCTTATTTGACCGGGAATTTACGGGGTTTTCCCCGGAACAACTTACTGGTCCTTCCTCTTTGGAAATCGCCCGCGGTCTGACGCTCTCGGTACATCAACCAGAAAAATCTGAAAAATTAGCGGACCTCAAACTGAAATATATTTTAGAAACCCCCCAGGGATCAGAAACCCCTGAGAGGCCTGTTCCCAGGTTTTTTCCTGGGGTAGGGGAAATTTTTGATTGGCTTTCGCGGGGGGGAATTCCCTTTGCCGTGGTAAGTAATGCACCCCGAGACTTTATCCTCCAGATGTTTTTAGCCTCGGGGATGGCCATGCCTCTTTTAGTTTCTGGAACAGAGGGGCTCTCTCCTAAGCCTTCCCCTGAGCCTTATTTGAAAGCAGCGGAACTTTTAGATATACCTCGATCTCAGTTCTCACAACTTTTAGTTTTGGAAGATTCGCTTCCCGGTTTGGCCTCTGCACATTCCGCAGGGATGGTTCCTTTGGGGGTCTCCACGAGTTTAACCCGGGAATGCTTATTCCAGGCGGGGGCTGTGGCTGTTTTGGAATCTATCCGGGAGTTGCCCACTTTCTGGTGCCAGTGAGGTTTAGGGTCTTTGCAAAATCTGTTTTTTCCGGGACAATGGGATTATGAAAGTCGCCCTGGTACAAATGAAAGTTCTTCCCGGTCAGACCCGCAAGAACCTGGAAAAAATAAAATCCACCATTCTAATCTATGATAAAAAAGGTTTTGACGTGGTTGTTTTTCCAGAACTTTGCCTGGGTGGGTATCTGGTGGGGGATCTCTGGTACGATCCCGACTGGATCCACCAGCAGTTAAAGGCCCGGGACGAAATAATTAATCACCTGGTAGAAAATAATGTCTCCCTGGGGGTTATTTTCGGCGGAGTTAGAACCGGGGATTCCCAGGAAAGAAACCAGGACGGCAGACCTAGGATTTATAATTCCGCCTATTTTGCCCAGTGCAATCCCTCGGGACAGGTGGAGGTGGAGTACAGCGACAAAGCCCTGCTTCCCAATTATCGATTTTTTGATGATAAACGATACTTCAGTCCCGGAGGAGAGGTGAAAGTTCATACCCTAGTCCTCAGGGATGGGGGGCTTCTAAAAATGGGTTTGGAAGTCTGTGAGGATATGTGGCACGAGGACTATCCCCGTAATCCTACGGAAGAGCTGTGTAACGCCGGTGCGCAGGTCATATTCAACATCAGCGCCAGCCCCTATTCCTACAATAAGCGAAAAGCCCGGGACCGGGTGATCGAAAAAACCCTCACCGGGATCGATACGAAAGACTTGCGGAATTTTTTCTATGTAAACTGTGTGGGTAGTCAAAACAATGGGAAAAATATCCTGACCTTTGACGGGGACAGCGGGGTCTATGACCACCGGGGTGTGCAGCATCTGGGAACGAATAACCTTTTTCACGAGGAGGTTCTGGAGTACGATTCCAAGCTCGGTTATTCCCCCTTCATCTGCGATAACCATCCAAAAGTAGAGCTCCAATTCCAGGCCTGTGTGGAAGGGCTGCGATCCCTGGATACCCTCATGGGGGCTCATTTTCCCTACATTATCGGTGTCTCCGGGGGAATCGATTCTGCGGTGGTGCTTTGTTTATTGGAACAGGCCGTGGGCAAACAGAGAATCCAGGCCTTCAACCTCCCTAGCCGGTATAATTCCTCCCAGACTAAAGATAATGCCGCCAGCCTCTGCTCCGAATTAGGAGTTCCTCTCCAGGTCCTTCCCATCCAGGATTTGGTGGACCTCCAGATTCAAACTCTCCGGGACGCAGGGTTCACTCCTTCCGAACTGAATATGGAAAATATTCAGGCGAAAACCAGGGGCACCACCGTACTTTCCAACCTCGCAGGACTCCTGGGGGGGGTGATGACCAACAATGGAAACAAGGTGGAAATTGCTCTGGGGTACGCGACCCTTTACGGGGATGTGAACGGAGCCATTGCCCCCCTGGGTGACCTTCTGAAAACCGAGGTCTGGGAGTTGGCGGAATATTTAAACGAGGAAGTTTACAGACGGAAGGTGATTCCTGAGAATCTGGTGATGGATAGGGTGAACTGGGAAATTATTCTCCCCCCCAGCGCCGAATTGAAAAATAACCAGATCGATCCCATGAAGTGGGGTTACCACGATGCCCTTTTAGCCTATTTATTAAACTTTCACCGGGGAAGTTTGCGGGAACTAGTGAAAGCCTATAAACGGTCGGGAAAAGCGTTGGCGGAAATTTTAGCTAAAGCGACGGATTTCCACCTGGAAGTTTCGGACCTGCTAGGACTTATGGAAAAATACGGACTAATGGACCCTGAGGTCTTCAAGAAAGATCTCTTCTGGGTCATAAAGACCATGAACCAGGCTGTATTTAAAAGAATCCAGTGCCCTCCCATCATCGTCCAAAGCAAGGCAGCCTATGGGTATGATATCCGGGAAAGTCAGTTGGTACGGGACTGGTCGGATCTGGAAGAGCTGTTTAGATAATACGAACCCGGACGGGTTTTCCTTTCATTTGGGTTTTTCCCAGGCGTTCGCAGGCTTTTTTTGCCACCG
>CAZUXL010000099.1:4831-11514 GCA_964624355.1 uncultured Spirochaetales bacterium | reverse complement strand
CGGAAAGACCACAGGTTCGCGGTTACGACCGTCGTAGCTGTCGGTATACTCGGTGATTTCGGGGTTATAAAGGATATCTTTGGCGATGGGGAGCAGACGACACTCGATATATCGGGCTGCGGAGGCTTCGTCCCCGGTGAAAATATTACCAAAGTTCCCCTGTTTGTCGATGAGCAACTCTTTTTGCCCAATATTGACCAGGGCAGCGTAAATGGAAGCATCCCCATGGGGATGATACTTCATGCAATGCCCCACCACGTTGGCGACTTTGTGAAATTTTCCATCGTCCATTTCTAAAAGGGAGTGGAGAATGCGTCGTTGTACTGGTTTTAACCCGTCGTCCAAGTGGGGAATCGCCCGATCTTTGATCACATAAGAGGCGTATTCCAAAAAGTTATCGTTGAAAAGTTTATGTACGTAAGCCATTTTATATCAGATTCCCCATGATGAATTCCCGGCGTTTGGGTGTATTTTTACCCATAAAAAAGTCCAGGGTCTCCTTCACATCTTTTAGGGATTTCACATTAACCTCCACCAGGCGGATGTCCTCCCCGATGAATTGTCCGAATTCGTGGGGAGAAATTTCTCCCAGTCCTTTAAACCGGGTTACCTCAGAAGTCGTTCCCAAGGCCTTGGTCGCCATATCCCTTTCCTTAATATTGTAGCAGTACCGGGTTTCCTTTTTATTCCGTACGCGGAACAAGGGGGTCTCCAAAATGTGGAGATGTCCGGCCACCACCAGTTCCTCGAAGAAGTCCAGAAAGAAGGACATCATAAGATTCCGAATGTGAAATCCGTCGAAGTCCGCATCTGTGGCGATGATAATTTTACCATAACGGAGGTTTTCCACATCATTTTCGATCCCCAAGGCCATCATCAGGTTAAAAAGTTCTTCGTTCCGGTAAATCTCCGTGCGCTTTTTCCCATGGAGGTTCTCAGGTTTTCCCCTGAGGGAATAAATAGCCTGGTTGTACACATCCCGGGTAGAAACCATGGAACCGGCGGCGGATTGCCCCTCGGTGATAAAAATCATGGATCCCAGGCCTTTTTCCCCTTCGTTCAGATGGTTTTTACAATCCTTGAGTTTAGGAATGTTCAAAGCGATCTTTTTGGCCGCATCCTTGGCTTCTTTTTTGACTGAATTCAGTTCTTTCCGGAGACTTTCGTTGGAAACGATCCTATCTTTGAGAATTTTCGCCGTTTCAGCGTTTTTATGAAGATAGTCCATCACCGCTTCGCTGGTGATTTGAACGATCCAGGAACGCACGTCCGCATTTCCCAATTTGTTTTTTGTCTGACTTTCAAATATGGGGTTTTTTACTTTCACCGCCACGGCTGCGGCGAGACCTTCTCGCACATCCAATCCGTTGTATTTTTCCTTAAAAAATTCGTTGATACCCTTGAGATGCCCTTCCCGGAAGGCGGAAAGATGGGTACCCCCGTCGGAGGTGTACTGACCATTCACAAAGGAGAGGTGGGTTTCCCCATAGGCTTCTATGTGGGTGAAGGCCATTTCTAATTGCGGACTTTTGTAATAGACGATGGGATAGGCGGGATCACCGGCTATCTCAGCGGTTAAAAGATCAAAAAGACCGTTTTTTGCTTCAAATTTTTCCTTGTTGAAATAGAGGGTTAACCCTTGGTTCAAACAGGCGTAATTCCACATCCGGTGCTGGATAAATTCATGGTTGAAGTTAAAGTCGGAAAAAATTTCCACATCGGGGATAAATTCCACCAATGTACCGTTTTTTTCACTGGTTTCCCCCTCCTTTTCCGAGAGCAGCTTACCTTTGGAAAAAACCGCTTCCTTGTATTTCCCTTCCCGGTGGGAAGTAACTTTAAAATGGCTGGAAAGGGCATTTACGGCCTTGGTTCCCACTCCGTTCAAACCCACGGAAAACTGGAACACATCGTCGTTGTACTTGGCACCGGTGTTGATGACCGATACGCATTCCACCACCTTCCCCAAGGGAATACCCCGACCGTAATCCCTTATGGTCACCGTGGAGTCCTTCAAAGTCACATCAATTCGTTTGCCGTGACCCATGATGTATTCGTCGATGGAATTATCCACAACCTCTTTTAATAGGATGTAGATACCATCGTCGGTGTTGGATCCATCCCCTAAACGGCCGATGTACATACCGGTTCTTAACCGGATATGTTCCAAACTGGAGAGGGTTTTAATTTTACTTTCGTCGTAGATCGGTTCCTGTTTTGCCATTGGTCTATTCTTGATACTCTACTTAATTTTTGTCAAGTTGTTCGTAGAACGAATGTCCTCAATCTTTTCCAATCCGTGAAGGATAACACCATGAACCTGCTCCACCACCTGCTCTTGGGCAGCTTTTCCTAAACCGGCTGTGGGAATCGGATCATGAAATAAAAGATCAATTCGCTGAAACAGCTGTACCCGCCCCGTTCTTTCCAACATGTCCTCGGTACCACGGATACTAAAAGGCACGATAGTCGCTTCCGACAGAAAGGCTAATTTAAAGGCTCCTCTTTTAAAAGGTCTCAAAGGTCCCCCTTTATTTCTTCCTCCCTCAGGAAAAATCACCATGGGAATACCTTCCTTCACCCTCTGGGCACCTCGATGAATGGTTTCCATCCCTTTGCGCAGATTTTTGCGATCTAAGAAAAGACTCCCGTTCATTAGCATCCAAAAGTTGACCACGGGAACAAAAAGGAGGGAGTTTTTTCCTATGAAGCCAGGAATCTTCGGCAGCCAACCCAATAAAACCAAGATGTCTGCGTAGCCCTGGTGATTCCCTATGTAACAGATTGGTCTGTCCATGGGGACCTTATCCAGTTGGTGGATGACCACGGTGGTACCGATGGATCGAACGATTAATTGACATTGCAAATGATGAATCCAAATAAAGTACCCATCAGTCAGTTTTGTGAGACCTAATCCCTTAAGCAAAAAATAGGGTATCCAAAAAGGTAATATGCCGAACATATAGATCCAAAAAATGAGACCCCAGATCAGGGAAACAAAAAGAGACATAGACCCTCCCAAAATTTATTTTATCATGGTTGAAAAAAAATGAATACCAACCTGAAGAAAGTCCAACGAAAAATCTAAGCCCCCTGAACTATCAGTTTCACTGTTTTTTTAAAATCCTCTTCATCAGCCTTGGTTAGACGCACCTCGGAGAAAAAGCCGCGGTTGAATATTTCTCTAATTTTCATAAGAGAGTCTTTTTGGGCTGCTTGTTTTAGACTTAATTTCTCCAGATACTCCCCTGAGGTTTCTCCAGGTAAGTACTCCACTCCCAACCTTCCACCCCAATCCAGAATATCAAAAAGCTCTTTGATTAAAAATCGCCTATTGACGTGCTTTTCTTTTTTCATTTTCCTCGGAAGCGGATTATGAAGGATAAAAACTTCACTATTGGTTAACTTAAATACCGGGGGAAGATCCCTTGCTGAACGCCCTGTCAACCAAAACCAAAGATTTCTAAAATATGTCAGTACTCTTAATAAAATTAATTTAAAATCGAGTTTGATTTTAAAACCTTTAAATCCGCGGACCAAGGGTATAAACCACCACCAGAGCACAAAAATAAAAAGGATCCCGCCTACTAAATATTTTTGGGATTCCAATAATTGTAAAAACCAAAAAAATCCCATGAGTATTTGGAGGAAAAAATTCATTTCCCCATTCCCTTGGGCTAGTTCTTCAGGATCCTGGGAATCCTGTTCTTTTTCAGGACTGGGAGGTCCTTCAAGCAGCTCTTTTTCTGGTAAAGGAGCTAGATCTGCTAAATTACTTGCATTTCCCCAGTTGAAAAAAGGAAGTTTTTCCACGGGCAAAAGGGAAACAACGGCAAAACTTAGAGATCCCAGTAAAAGGGATATACCTAGCATTCGAATCACCACAGGGCCTTTGTACCTCAGCCCCCACATGAAGAGATCTACCTCATGTCGATACCAATTCAATAGGGCAAAAATAAGTCCATCCATTACCCAAAGAGGTAGGAGAATCAGAAAAATCCCTTTTCCCAGGGGGGAGGGAAGAATCCACGGGATGAGAGTCACCAGGGAATTCATCAAACAAAGGGAAACAAAGAGGGAATTGCGTTGAATTTTAGAGAATCCCACATCTTCCTGATACTTGCGCTTCTCCACCACCAGGTCCTTACCCCAAAGTCCCGCTAAACGACTAAAAAGTTGATACCGACCTGTGAGCCTGCTGTACCAAAAATGGCTGGAAAAACCTTGGAACATTAAAAAAATCCAGGGAATAAATTGACCCAAGGCGTAATCCAAACCCTCAGGCCTACTGGGTTTAAGGAAAATAGATGCCCATATAAAAGTTCCCACGGTTTCCCATAAGACAAAGGTTATTTGTGACCGGGTGCCCCAGCGTCGGGAATTTTTACCCCAGGAAAAAAAGATGCCGGTGAGTCCAAATAATAAAAAACCACCGGTTAAAGCCAGGGGTGGCCACAGAGCAACCACAAGATAGACCAGGGATACCAGGTGAACCAAAGGGATTCCGAGGGCTAATACAATGGGGAACACCAAGGGCAGGAGGGTGTTGTTTCGTTTACTCATCCAGATCATCCGAAATATACGAATAATGAAAACCCGAAGGTCCACCCATTTCTTCCCTGTTCCCGCTGACGATCAGGATTTCTACCCTGTGACCCTTTTTGTAAAGCCGGTAGAGGAATTCCCGGGTATGGGTCTTGGGTACCGGCCCCAGGTAAGCCAGGGTAACTCCCGTGGAGAGGTTCTCGGGCCAATCCTGCATCTGATCCCAGAACGGGAGACCGGAGGCGGATCGACAGGATGCTAGGGATTCTAACATGGTCATGGTGTGCTCCCGGCCCCAGCTAAGTCCAAAATTAAGAGGCCCCACGGAGGACAGACCTCGAATGATAAGTCCGGATTTTTCCTGGGCGATGAAGGTTCGATAAAGACCCCTGGCGGCCGCCTCCAAGGCAGTTTCTGCCAGTTCATACCGGGATTTAAGGGGATAGTCATCCAATTCCAAATCCAGGAGTAAAAGAACAGGCCTATCCAGGGAAGCGAGAAAATCCCTCACCACTGGTCGGCCTAAGCGGGCACTAGCTCCCCTATCTAAAAATTTAAGATTGTCTCCGGAGCGAAAAGGTCTTAAGTCCCGAATCCGGGAAGTGTCCGGTTCAAAGCCCCAGGGATCTTTTTTTAAACCACCGGGAACCCCTGGAACCATGGGGAATTTATCCCCCCAAGGAGGATAAACCAATAACTGCCTCTCTATGGTTAATTCCACCGCAGAAGGGAAAAAGCCCAAGGGGTCCCGAAATCGAAATAGAGCAGGTCCCAGGGAAAACAAACCTCTTTGAAGACTTCGGATCTGATAGGAGATTTCTGTACCTTTTCTAGGCCCCAGAGTCAGGATACCCCGGGTCACTCCGAAGATCTCCAGTTCACCGGTGCTGTCGGTCCAATAGATATCCAGGGGTAAAAATGAAGAATTCTCCACTCGAATCCTCACCCAGGCTTTTTCTCGCGCAAAAGTTCTCAATAGGGGGTCAAGGGGGATAATCCTTAGTCCGCGGGAGATGATTTGACAATAAATCCACTGGGTCAGGGTCCAGAGAAAAAAGCCGGAAACCATGATTTTGATGGGTAGCCAGGGAAGGAAGTAGAGTACCGCTGCGGTGATTATCCCCAGTTCGATCAGAATCATTAGATATCCCGTAAAGCAGGAGTGGGAACAGACATAATTATTCTCCCCAACACGGTCTTTGGGGATTGCCCCCTTAAACTAGCGGTGTTGTGGAGGATGATACGCTTTTGGTTCACAGGGATAAAAAGATCCTTCACATCCTCAGGGATAACAAAATCCCTCCCTCTTAAGGCCGCTAAAGCCCGGGAAGACCGGGTTAAAGCTTGGGTTCCCCGGGGGCTGATACCCAAAGAGAGACTGGAATCCTCCCGGGACAACCGGACTAAATCCAGGATCCACTCTCTGATTTTAGGATCCAAATGAACTTTTCTGATCTGGGATTTAAAATTTGATAAATCTTTGAAATCGGTGGTTTGCTTTAATTCCGACAAAGCATCTTTTTGGGACTCCCAATAATCCATGATTAGGGATTCTTGTTCCCGGGTGGGCATTCCCAAGGAAAAGGAGAGAAGGAACCGGTCCTTTTGAGCCTCGGGAAGAGGAAAAGTTCCTTCAAATTCCACAGGATTTTCCGTCGCTAAAACGATGAAGGGATCGGGGAGAGCATCGGTGTGACCTTCCCTGGTTACTTCCCCTTCAGCCATAGCCTGGAGAAGTCCGGACTGGGTTCTGGGGGAGGCCCGGTTGATCTCGTCGGCTAAAAAAACGTGGGCCATGATGGGGCCTTCCCGAAAGTCAAATCCTCCGGTCACCGGGTTGTAAACCGAATACCCTAAAATATCCGAGGGCATGAGATCAGGGGTACATTGGATCCGGTTGAATGTTCCGCCCAGGGTCTTGGCTAAGGCTTTGGCCAACAAAGTTTTCCCCACCCCCGGGACGTCTTCTAAAAGCACATGGCCTCCGCAGAGCACCGCAGTTAGCAGAAGATCCAAGGAAAGGGATGTTCCCAAATAAACTTTGGAAATTTCTTTGTGGGTGATGTCCCGCCATTGGGTTAAATTACTCATTTGTTCTCCTGGGGATTGGGGGATGCGAACCATCTATGGGCCAGCAT
>CAZUXL010000099.1:0-4731 GCA_964624355.1 uncultured Spirochaetales bacterium | reverse complement strand
TGGTACTCCTGGGGTACGGATTCCAAGGCACCGGTTACCACCATAAAAAGGAAAGGATAGCTGTACCAAAGAACTAGACCATTGGCCACCACGCCCCCCCAAAATCCCCCGTCCCACCAGTGGATGGGGGATAGTTTCAAGCCTCGGAGAATGATATTAAAAATGCCATATTCCCAATGGAGCTCATTTCGCCAAGCCATGAGGGTCGCCAGGGACGGAATAACCCAAGGCAAGGTCAATAAGGCTCTATAAACCCCTTTTCCCTTTAAAGGCCGGTTTAAAAGTTGGGCGAAAAGCAAGGCTAAAACCGTGTGTCCAAAAACCTGAAGAATGGCGTACACCAAGTTATTGGAAAGGGCTAAGATGAACCAAGGCCCACCGAATAATTCACTTAAATGTCCCCAAAATATCCCCAGCCCCACATCGGGATCAAGAAAATAATCTTTGCCATTGGTCACCAGGGAGGTCATATTCGTCAGGGCTAAGTAAAACTCATACAAAATGGGAATGGCGGACATGAGAAGCAATCCCAAAGCCCCCGGAAACAGGAGGGAAAATTCCAGTCCGTACTTCCGGCCGCGCAGCAGATGTCGAGATGCAAAAGTAAAAAGAAACATCCCCCCTACGATCAAAGTGGCGATGAGAATAATTTCTAGAGCATTATAGAGGTATATTTCCGGTGGTATGGGTTTCATAGTTGACCTGAAAGCAGGTTACCACACCCCATTCCAGAAAACAATCATAATTGACTTTGATCCTGTAATATTTTAGTTTAACTCAGGAGTTATCCGTGAAAAAAATAGTAAATATACTCTTTATTCCTCTTTGGATTTTAACCCTGGCTTCGGGCCTTTCCTCACAGGACATAAAAATTTTAGTTCCCCGAACCCTTTCCTCCCTCCCCGCCCTGGAACTCCGGGACCAAGTCATTCAGAATCAAAAAATCCAAGTGGAAATATTTGACGACCACGCCCTGGCCATGGCCGCCTTGGTATCTGGAAATGCTGATATTTTAATGACGGGGTTTTCCACGGGGCTCAGCCGATTCCTGAGTACCGGGGACATTCAGCATTTGGCCACTCCTGTATGGGGCGTGAGCTCCCTGGTGGCCATGGATCCCGATTTAAAAACCTTGAGGGAATTTAAAGGGTTGACCATCATGGTTCCCTTTGCCGGGAGTCCCTTGGAAGTCCAATTAAAAGTACTCTTAGAAAAGGAAGGACTTCTAGGCCAGGTAAAGATCGATTATGCCCCCATTGCCCAACAGATTCCACTGCTGATTCAGAAAAAAGCAGCGGGGATTTGTGTTCCTGAACCCTTGGTTAGCCGCTTGATTAGTGGGAATAAGGCCCTTCAGGTCTTTACCTTTGCCCAGGAATGGGCTGGGGTAAATAAAGGAGATCCCCGGTCTCCCCAGGTGAGTCTTTTTGTTAAAAACACCAGGGCGCCGAACAAAGCAATCCTCTCTCAAATATTGATTCTGTGGTCCCTTGCCTTAAAAGAATTGGGTACTAACCCCCAGGAGACTTCAGTAAAATTTGCCCCAGAGCTCCAGGTAACCCAGGACCTCATTTTGAAAGGATTATCCAACACCATTTTAGAGCTTCCCGATACAACTACCACCAGGGCGCTAATTAATGGGTATTTGAGCATTACAAAAGAGACCCCCGTCCTGCCGGGAGATGAATTTTACACATTCCCATGAAGGATCGGGTCATTTGGATTAGTCTAGGAGCCCTGTTCTCCCTAGGTTTCTGGGTTGTTTTAGCTTGGACACTGGGACCGGATCTCCTCCCCCTTCCCCAGGATATTTTCCTGAGATTGGGGGAAATGATTTCCTCCGAGGGTCTGTTGATCCACACTTGGCTTACCCTATCTAGAAGTCTCCTAGCAGCCCTCCTGGCTCTGATGGTGGGTTTTATCTTGGGTAATTATTCTGGAAAAAAACAAAAGCTTGAAGATTTAGGGTCAGTCCCCCTCCTCATTCTCCAAGGAACGCCCCCTTTAGTGTGGACCGTCCCTCTGGTGATTCTTCTGTATTCTACCCGGGAACTCATCCCCGCAGCGGTGGTTTTTCTTGTGGTTCTCCCTTTGGGGATTATTAATATACAATCAGCTCGGAAAACCTTAACTCAGGATAAGTTGGATGTTTTTCAAATTTACGCTCCGGGTCGAAGAGGACTAAGAGTCAGGGAACTCCACCTGCCCCATCTCTCCCCCGCCATCCAGTCCTCCCTTACCCTCGGGCTGGTTTTAGGCTTAAAAAGTTCCATCATTGGTGAATGGGTGGGTGCTAGAGAAGGATTGGGTAAACTCATGAATACCTATTACATCCTTTTCGATTTAAAATCTTTTCTCGCTGTCACTCTGGTTTTTCTTGCCCTGGTTTTATCCCTGGGTTCCCTTACCAAATTTCTCCTGGAAAAATTTTTACCCTTAAAAAAGATTACCTATAAACCAGGAAACTTAATTGTTCCAGTTAACCCGTCGATTCAACCCAAGGCAGCGGGACTTTCCATAAAAAATGGGGCCTTTTCCTATCCTAAACTCTCGGTCTTCCAAAACCTGAATTTAAAGATTTCCCCGGGTAGTACATGGGTGCTTTCAGGACCTTCCGGTTCGGGAAAAACAACCCTGGCAAGATTAGCACTGGGCATCCAAAGACTTAATTCTGGAGATATAACCAGGCCTGAAAATCCCGGGTGTCTATTTCAGGAGGACGGCCTTTTAGTTCACCGGGATGCCGTGGGGAATGTGGCATTGCCGCTCTGGGCTAAGGAAGAAAAAAACTGGTATTCCCTGAGTAGTCATTATTTGGAACTAGTAGGATTGGGAGATAAGCTGGGGAGTTTCCCCGATGAGCTTTCCGGGGGTCAAAAAAAACGTTTGGCATTTGCCAGGGCTTTAGCCCTGAATCCCGGTTTTATGGTCCTGGATGAACCATTCACTAACTTAGATAAGGAAGCTCGGGGTGAACTTTGGGATTTATACTGGAGACTCTTCCCTGAAAGAGGACTCACAAGTCTAATCATTACCCATTATCCCGAAGAATTTAAAAATAGGAAAGTCCACTTTGCAAAACTGGAAAAAGGTATACTCATATCTTAAGGAGACCCCATGGAAAATTACTTTTATAACCTGAGTTTGAGTTTTGGACTGAATCCTGACCAATCTACCCTATCAGCCATGAGCGCAGTGGTGGTCTTTCTATTAATAGGTGCCCTCTTAGCTGGGTATATATTCAGGGTCGTGGCTTTCAATATTCTGAAAACCCTGATCCGAACCACAAAAACCAATTTGGATGACATCCTTCTCAACGATAAATTTTTCAGAACCTTAGGTTGGTTAATCCCTCCCCTCATTTTTTACTTTACCTGGGATACCTTAACCACGGCTAAAGCTGAACAATTAACACTGATTCTCAGTTTTGTCCTGGTCATCCTGATTTTAACCAGTGCCCGGCTTGTGGATGTGCTTCTGGGGAATATTCATCATTTATTTCTCTCGGATCCCAAGAAAAAAACTATTCCCATAGCTGGATATATCCAAGTCGCCAAGGTCTTTGTCTACCTTTTAGCCTTCGTACTGGCGGCTTCTGAACTCCTGCATCAGGATCCTTGGGGGATAATCAGTGGAATAGGTGCCTTGACGGCAGTTTTACTTTTGGTCTTTAAAGACAGCCTCTTGGGACTTACGGCTTCGGTGCAGATCAGCACCCATAACCTGGTGAACCTGGGTGATTGGATCGAGGTCCCGGCTTACGGGGCCGATGGGGAGGTGATCGATATCGCCATTACCCAAATCAAAGTCAAAAACTGGAATCACACCATCAGTTCAATTCCCACCTACGCTCTGGTTTCCGAAACCTTCAAAAACTGGAGAGGGATGGTGGAATCCGGAGGGAGAAGAATAAAACGGGCGCTCTTGATCGATATGAACACTATTCGGTTTTTGGAGGAGAAGGATATCCTCCGGTTCATGGATCTGGATCTATTAAAATCATATTTGGAAAACAGACTAGCCGAAATCAAAGAAGCTAATAAACAGGTCATAGGTCTGGTGAACGGGAGAAGGCTCACAAACATCGGCACACTCCGGGCCTACGTGGAAGCTTACCTGAGAAAACTACCGGGGATCCACCAGGGTTTTCACCTGGTGGTCCGGCAGTTGGAACCCCGGGACAGCGGTCTGCCTTTAGAAATCTACTGTTTTTCCAGCCTCACGTCCTCCGTGGACTATGAGGCTTTGCAGTCAGACATATTCGATCACCTATTGGCCATCCTTCCGTTTTTTGAACTTCAGGTCTTTCAGATCCCCGCGGGAAGGGATATGAGATCCTCCGGCCATGAAGGGTTAAACTAGAACTTGACTTCCAGGGGTGTCAAAACGTGCCCAGGGACAGCCGAAGGGAGTTGGAAATCCAAATTTTGACCGAAGCCGTAGAGATCACCGTTATCCTTGACCATGACAAAACTCTCACTTTCACCATCTATATCGGTCCAAGTGCCGGGGAAGATGATCTGCTGAAAGGTGGTGGAACCCAAGGTTCCTGACTTCCAAGTGCTTTTCAATAAGTCACCATTATTCTCCTTAATCAGCAGACTACCGTCGGATAGCAGGGCAAAGCTCCGGTAGTCCTCCAGGACAATCTTCGACAGGGAATAACCTGTAAGAAAAAGGGTCGGAATATTCAGATCATTCCAGTTGCCATTTAGACCGAATTGGTCATAT
>CAZUXL010000098.1:0-12108 GCA_964624355.1 uncultured Spirochaetales bacterium | reverse complement strand
AGGTTCCACACGCCTACGTCTCTTTGGAATTGGTAAACTTCCCTGTGGCCGACGGTACACAACTATCCTGGGTTGGAAACTTTCCCAAGAAAATCTGGATATTGGGTAGTCATCCTTTTACGATTCACGGAGGTTCAGGTTCCTACGGCTTAGAGGTACCTATTTTAATTACTGCTGACAAATTTTATTTCTCTCTCACAAATACAACTAACTGGTATAGAAATTGGTATGAAAAAAATGTTCACATGGGGACTGTCAATGACTATAGTGATTATGTGAATTGGGTTGTCCCTGTGAAACTAGATGGAAGGTATCATCCATTGGTCCTCGACGGATCAACCGCCACCATACAAATCAGGGACAAGAGCCAAGCGCTCCAACCTTATTCCAATGGTAAACCAGCCCCTTATAATTTAGAATGTCCGAGTAAAGATCCTTTCGAAACTTTTTCTACGACATCACTTTCCATCAAGAATGAAGGTAACGAAGTAATCACCTTGGATACCACTTTCACGACTTCCGGTGAAGATTCGCCTTTTTCTATCTCATCATCCTTGCCTGCCATGGTCATACCCGGAGAATCCTTTAACATTGACATCAAATTTCAACCGACTGAACCTCTCTATTACGAGGGTGATGTTATTTTTAAAAACGCCCTGGGCGGACAGGAAATTAAAATTTTTCTATCTGGTGACAACAGGATAACCAGATTCCAACCCCCAGAAAGCGTTGGTATCTTCGGTTCATCCACGGGGAACGAAATCCATGAAAAATTCTCCCTCACCAAACTGGTGACCGGTGTTAGTAAACATTTTTTTGCTATTACCTATCTTTACACAGGTGAATTAAAATTTCGGGGAACCACGGCCACTGACAGTTTTCAAATCGGCAGAGACTCCACACTTTACAATGGTCACTATCATCCCCCCATTCATGCAAAGTCTATTCCTGGGATACCTATCACCACTGAGGGCTTTTACCTAGTATCGATAAATTATGATATGCGAAACTTTCTAGTAGAACCTATGGGAAATTTGAATATTGTTACGAAGGACACGGGTGGTGGTGGGAATTCTATATCCCTTTCAGGTGACCCTGAAACAGATGAATACACGGGTTTATTAAACCCAATTGACCCGACAAAACTAAGTAAATTATATATTGAAAATGATGATTTTGACTTCATGAATGTTTTTAGATTTGGTGACTATAATGCGGATGGTATCTGTGATCGTTGGGATACTTTAGCTTTTCCTCCCACCCAGGATGCATACGTTCTAAAATTTAACGGACGAACATTGGCCTATAGCTACACTTTGCAATAAAATCCCTGGTTTTAGCGTGAGCGAGAGGGAGGGCGCCTAGGCGGTCCCGAAGGGACGGGAGGCCGGAAGGCCTTACCCCGGACTCACCGCGACCCCGGAGCTTCAGCTTCGGGGGCACGCCCAGCAAATTCTTTGAGTTTTTCTGGATTTCGAGTTCGCAGGTCGAATTTTTCCTTTCTGGCTTTTTCTGAAAGGGCGGCAAGGGCTTGGGAGAATCCCCCGTATTGTTCCACCACTTGGGCCATGAGACCGGGGGTTTTGGGATTATTATAGATCCCCTCCACCAGCTCCTCCCATCGGCGTAATTCTTCGAAATTCCCACGGGACATCCAGGGGGTTTCCAGCACCTGGTAGGGGGCCTGATGTTGGCAGATGAACCCGTGATTTTGGTCATGGAGGGGGGACCCGGGGAGATTTTTCAGGAATCCCAGCTGAATGTGACCGGGGGAAAGATCGTAGAGCTCGTCCAAGGCTGCGGCCACTTCTGCGGGGCCCTCACCGGGGAGACCGGCGATCAAATCCAGGTGAATGGGGATGTTCCCCAGGGCAATGAGTTCCCGGATTCGGGGCTTCATACTGGGCCAATCGGTTGCCCGGCCCACGGTCTCGAGGGTCTTGGGGGTGGTGGATTGGACGCCGATTTCGAATTGGAACCGTCCCGGGGGAATCTGGGAAAGAACCTGGAGATCCTCGGCTTCTAAAAGGGCGGGATGGACTTCGAAGTGGAACCGGGCGGGGGGATCCCACCGGGCTAAAGCTGCCCAAATTTCCCGGGCTCTTGCTTTGTGGGCATTGAAGGTTCTGTCCACGAATTTCACCAACAGTGAATTTGGCCAATCCGGAGCCCAGGCACAGAGTCGGGAAAGCTCCACCAGGGTTTGGGTGACAGGTTTGAACTCCAGGGAGTGGTCCTTCCGGCCGGAAAGGCAGTAAGCGCAGGAAAAAGGGCAGCCCCGGCTGGATTCATAGTAAAGATACCGGCCCATGAGCTCTTGTTTTTCCTCTTCCCTGTAAGGAAAGGGAAGATCGGCCATGGAGGGGCCGGGACGGAAGAGGGTTTTTTCCCGGGGGAGGATGAAGTTGTTTTGGGCTAATTCTTTCAAGGCAGTTTCACCGGGTCCGGTGATGATGAGATCGATTTGGGGACAGACCTCAAACCAGTGTTCCGCTTGGTAGGCTGCTTCCGGTCCCCCGAGGATGATTTTAACCTGGGGATGGAGGTCCCGTATATCGGGGATGAGGTCTTGAAGCAGGCGGCTGTTCCAGATATAGGCCGAAAGGAGGAGTATTTGGGGACAGACCTCATTTATCCCTTCCAAAATTTCTATCTGGGGCTGGGTGTAGGCGAATTCTTTTAAAACCAAGTCATGGCCGAAACCTTCCATGGATTCTCTGATGTACCTCAGAGCCAGGTTAGTGTGGGTGTACCGGGCATTGATTCCCAGGAGAAGGACGATCATGGGGTTTTTAAATGAGTCAGGAGCCAGAAGCCCAGGGCTGCCATGAGGGCAAATTCCCCCGCATACCTCAGGAGAAAAGCCGCCCCCAGACGGCTGGTGAGGGCGGGATCCACATCGTTTTTACCTAAGGTCCTCCCCAGAACAACCCAGAGAACTAGGCCATAGACAGCGGCGGCAGCCAAGTACCCCCCCACCAAAAACCGCCTCTCTATCCCTGAGGAGAAAAATAGGGCGAGGAACATGAGGGTGACCAGGGGGAGAAGGGCAAGGATCCGATAAAAATTGAGAACCTTCCCCAGACGGCGTTTGTCCTCTTTGGAAACGAGTCCCAGATGTTTTTCTTCCTTTAATTTAGCCCCATAAAGAGCCCCTACGTAGGCAACAAAGCCCACAATCAATTCCCATTCCATTACTTTTCCTCCAATTCCATCCAGCGGCTGTAGACCGCTTCCAACTCGGTTTCAAGGGATTTGAGTTTAGCGCTCACCGCTGTGACTTCCATGGCCGAGGATTTGTAAAAGGCTGGGTCCGCCAACTTGGCTTGGCGTTCAGCGATGGCCGCTTCCAGGGTGGATATTTTTCCGGGAAGCTCGTCCTTTTCTTTTTGTTCTTTAAACGAAAGTTTGGTGGGTTTGGGGGAGTCTTTGGGATTTTTAACTTCCGTGGGGATTCCGGGTTTACTGCGATTGGCGACTTCTTCGGCCTTCCGTGCTTCCAAACGGGCTTTTTCCCCCAACCAGTCGTCGTATCCCCCGGGGTATTCCCCCACCCGCCCCTCCCCTTCCAGTACCAGGGTGGAAGTCACCACTTGATTTAAAAAATCCCGGTCGTGACTCACCAGGATAAGTGTCCCCTGGTAGTCCACCAGAAGTTCTTCCAAGAGATCCAGGGTTTCCGCATCCAGGTCGTTGGTGGGCTCATCCAAAATCAGTAGGTTGGATGGTCTGGCAAAAAGTTTTGCCAGGAGAAGCCGGTTTTTTTCCCCTCCGGAAAGGACCCCCACCGGTACATTGGCTCGTTCCGGTGGGAAAAGGAAATCTCCCAGGTAGGCCAGCACGTGTTTTGACTTTCCGTTCACTTCCACTGTATCGTACCCATCCCCCAGGTTTTCCGCCAGGGATTTGGCGGGATCCAAGGCTTGGCGCATCTGGTCAAAATACACCACCTGTAGCTCCGTTCCCAGTTGGACCTTCCCTGAAAGGGGTTTAATATCCCCCAGCAGCAAACGGATCAGGGTGGTTTTTCCTGATCCGTTGGGACCGATGAGACCGATTTTGTCTCCCCGTTGGATGACAGTGGAAAAGTCTTTTACCAGAGGTCTGTCCCCATATCCAAAGCTCAATCCCTCGACCCCGGCGACCAGATCCCCCGACCGGCCTCCGGTGGAGATACCGATTTTTACCTGACCGACCCGGGAGCGTTTTTCTGCCCAGGCTGCCCGGAGTCCCAGAAGCCGTTTTACCCGGCCTTCGTCCCGTTTGAGCCGGGCTTTTACCCCCCGACGAACCCAGGCTTCCTCCTGCGCCAGCTTTTTAGCGGCATTTTTTTCCGCTTTTGCTTCCGCTTCCAAAACCTCTTCCCGGCGGACGAAAAATTGGTCGAAGGAACAGTCGTAGGCATAGATTTTACCCCTGTCCAGTTCCGCCACCTTGTTGGCCAAACGGCGGGCGAAGGACCTGTCATGGGTAATGAACACCAGGGTCAGGTCCCGGGATAAGAGGTAATTTTCCAACCAGATGATCCGGGGGATGTCCAAATGGTTCGTGGGTTCGTCCAGTAGCAGGAGATCGGGAGCGGCCACAAGTGCCCGGGCTAAAAGCACCCGTCGCTTGGTACCCCCGGATAGGCTTTGAAACAGGGCATGGGGATCCAAATCCAGGTGGCTGAGGATTTCACTCACTTCCCTATCTGCGTCCCAGGCCTGGAGCCGGTCTAAATCCTGCTGAAGCTCTTCCAGCTTTTTCATCTGGGCCGGGGAGGGATCGGAGTCCAGATTTTCCGCAAGAATGTGGTATTCTTCCAAAATCGTCTTTTTCTCGCCCAGACCTTCAGCAGCTACAGAAAAAACCGTACCGTCAATATTTTCGGGAATTTCTTGACCAAGAAAGGCCATGGTCAGACCGTTAATCCGGGCGACTTCGCCCTTATCGGGTTTCTGTTGCCCGGCTAATACTTTAAGAAGGGTGGATTTCCCCGTACCATTCCGGCCTAAAAGACAGAGGCGGTCCCCAGCAGCGACCTGGAGATCCAGCTCGTCAAAAAGCGGCGGCCCCCCAAAGGTCAGGGTAATTTTTGAAAGTCCAATCATAAGATCTCCAGTGTCCGGTGCTCTGTGGCCCAGTATTCTTCACCATAATTAATGGTGAGCTGCTCACCAGCCTTTATAGGCCGGCGAGTTCTAAAAAACGTGACCCAGCGACCGTTCCACAAGGTATGGTCCGGGCTCAGGTTCGGGGTGAAACTGTGATTAACAAACCGCATTTCATTCCCTTGCTTTAAAGCATTAATTTCCAAAAATTCCCCGTCAGGTAGTTCATCGGGAAAGTTCCAAGCATAGTCCGAGTGAAAATGCCCTTCAACGAGGGTCAGATCTTCCTCATCCTGGGCTAAATCCACCACTCCGGTGTACTCCCCTACCCAGGAAAGGCGTTTGAGGTCTGTCCCCGCAAACAATCCCCATCCCACTTGAGGACCCAAAAAGCGCAGCTCCACCGGAGCTAGAACCTGGGTTTCCAAGGCCATGGCATACCGATGGTTCAGCTTTTCAAAAGCCTCCAAGTTTGCCATGTAATATTCACTCTTGGTCCAATCCAGGGTTCCGGCCCCGGGGTAAATTTCCTTGGGATGGGAAAGGTAAGTAAGCCCCTGGGATTTAAAAAAGTTTTTAATGCCCTCGGGGGGAATGATCTGGCCGGGTTGAAAAGACATGGGGGGATGATAAAGGAATTTGAGTGAAAATTCTATGGAAGAATCCCCCGTTACCGGATGAGCTTCATCAAAGTTCTAGGTTTCCAAGCCTTTGTAAAAAAATTGACAACCAGACATCCTTATATGACAATTCCCATAGGAAAAACCATGAATCATTCACACATTGAAATTGTCGGAGCCCGGGAGAATAATCTCAAAAACATCTCCCTAAGGATTCCGAAGCAAAAAATCACCGTCTTTACGGGGGTTTCGGGTTCGGGGAAATCTTCCATTGTCTTTGACACCATTGCCCAGGAAGCGGGAAGACAGCTAAATGAAACCTTCAGCAAGTTTGTTCAAATCTACCTTCCCAAGCACAGTCATCCCGATGTGGACGAAATCCGAAACCTTTCCTTTGCCATCGCCGTGGACCAGAAGCGGATCGGTGGGAATTCCCGATCCACCCTGGGGACCATCACCGACATCAACCCCCTTCTTCGGCTACTTTTCTCCCGAATTGGGGAGCCTCAAATTGGTCCCTCAAATTACTTTTCCTTCAACGATCCCAACGGGATGTGCAAAACCTGCGAAGGCTTGGGAAAAATTGTGACCTTGGATATTCCCAAGGCCCTGGACCATGAGAAGTCCTTGAACCAGGGAGCCATCCTCCTGCCGGGGTATAAAACCGGTGGTTGGCAGTGGAAGACCTATGCGGGAACGGGGTTTTTCGACCTGGATAAAAAGATAAAAGACTACACACCGGAAGAGTACGAAAAACTGGTTTACATGAAGCCTTTAAAGATGAATTCCACCATTATCGAGGGCATGAATACCACTTATATGGGACTGGTGGAAAAATTCATCAGTTCCAACATCAAGACCGAGTATGAAAAGTCCGACGCTTCGAAGAAAAAAATGGAAACCTTTATGACAGAAGCCCCCTGCACCCAATGCAGGGGACATCGGTACAGTGAAAAAACTCTTTCCGTTAAAATCCAAGGCCAGAATATTCATGATCTCACGGCTCTTCAGGTGGACCGGCTTTTGAACTTCATTGAAAGCTTGGAAATGCCATCGGTCCAGCCCATCCTTCTAAACTTGAAAGAACGCCTTGGTGATCTCATAGCCATCGGTCTGGACTATGTGAGTCTGGATCGGGAAACATCCACCCTTTCCGGAGGAGAATCCCAGAGAGTGAAGATGATAAAGCACCTGACCAGCAGTCTCACGGACACCATCTACATTCTAGATGAGCCCAGCATAGGACTCCACGTCCGGGATGTCCACCGCCTCAATGAACTTTTGGTAAAACTTCGGGACAAGGGAAATACGGTCCTGGTGGTGGAACACGATCCCGATGTGATCAAAGTGGCGGACCATATTGTGGATGTGGGACCCCAGGCAGGAACCCGAGGAGGAGAAGTGGTGTTCTCCGGTTCCTACGATGAGCTACTGAAGGCTTCCACCCTGACGGGAAGGCATTTAAATGTCCATTTACCTATCAAAACCGATCCCAGGATCCCCACGACCTTCTATGAAACCCCTCCCAGCCGACTTCATAACCTGAAGGACGCCCGGCTGAGGGTACCCAGGGGAGTGTTTACCGTGGTAACTGGAGTTGCCGGTTCGGGAAAGTCATCCTTGGTAAACGGGGTATTTGCCCAGGCCTTTCCCGAAGCGGTGATGATCGACCAATCCGCGGTGGGGGCTAACTCCCGGTCCAATCCCGCCACTTATACGGGAATTTTAGACATTATCCGCAAGCTTTTTTCTGAGGCTACCCACGCTCCCTTGGGAATGTTCACTTCCAACTCCGAAGGAGCCTGCGAAGATTGCAAAGGCCGGGGCGTCATCGAGACCGACCTGTCGTTCATGGACTCAGTGGAAACCCTTTGTGAGGCCTGCGGGGGAAAACGGTTTAAACCCGAAGCCCTGTCCCACACCTTCCAGGGAAAAAACATCGTCGAAGTCATGGACATGACAATATTGGAAGCTGAGGAGTTTTTTGACCACAAGGAAATTAATAAAAAATTGAAACACCTGGTGGATGTGGGCCTTTCCTACATGACTTTGGGTCAGCCCCTGGATACCCTGTCTGGTGGGGAATGCCAGAGGATCAAGTTGGCCACGGAATTGAGCAGAAAAGGAAATATTTACATCCTGGATGAACCCACCACGGGTCTCCACATGTCCGATATCACCAGCATTCTGAAAATCATCGACAAACTTGTGGATCTGGGAAATACGGTGGTGGTCATCGAACATAATCTGGATGTGATCCGAAACGGAGATTGGATCATTGATGTGGGGGTAGAAGGGGGTCAAAAAGGTGGGGAGATTCTTTACGAAGGCTCACCGGTAGGATTGAAAAACTGCAAGAGATCCATTACGGCAAAGTATATCTGAGATTATTGGATCCCTTTGGTATAATTATCCTATGATCGAATTCTCGACCACCCTGGTGGAAATTGCTGGACTTAATATAATCCGAGTCCCTCCGGATATCAGCGCGCTATTCCCTTCCCGAGGTATGGTCATGGCTAAATTATTCCAAATGGGGATGGAATTTATTGTCGCTTTGGAACCCGACGGGAAAGGAAGCCACTGGTTTGAACTGGAGGAGGACTCCTGCTTATCTCCCGGTGACCACGTGACTTGCCGTCTAGATATTTTGGAGGCTTGGACAGATCCTCCTGTTCCACCAGATCTTCAAATGGCTTTGAAGGACCAGGGTCATTGGGAATTCTGGAATTCTTTGACTCCCAAGGCCCGGTGGGAGTGGATCCGGTGGATTCGCAGCACCAGCAATCAGGAAACTCGGCAGAAACGACTTGGGGTGGCCAATTCCAAAATGGCCGCTGGGGACAGACGTCCTTGCTGTTTTGATTCCTCCCGGTGTACTGTCCCGTCGGTGATGAAAAATGGGGTGCTCCGGGAAAGCTAATGGGGATTAACGATGTGATAAAATTGCGGTTATTTTCCGTATTATCTTTTCGTCGTTATACAACATTCAAACCCATAATGATTCACTATTTTCCTTTCAGTGAAACCTGGTTTATACTGGGTTGATAATGATGAAAAAAACTTCACTTCTTCTTATAAGCCTCACGATCCTCAGCTGTACGGATTCCTTTAAAACTGAAGGAACCGTTTTAGCATGGTCAAACCGTCCAGATCCGGAATTCACGGCGTTGGCCTCGGAACTTAATGGCCTGATCCTCTCCGAGGCCCCCCGAAACCAAAGCTGGAATCTTTTAATAAAAGATCCACCAACAGCACCTGATCTGATAGTGACTGAGCTCACCCAGGACGTGTTAAAAGCCTCCTCCGAAGGAGTTTTGACTGATCTGTCAATCTATAACGGTAGATTTAAAAGCGCCTCCCAGGTTTACCCTGGGATGGCTCATCTCTCACAATCCTCTGGAATCACCACATTTATCCCATCCTCTGTGTTGTTATGGAGACTATTTTACAACCAGACGGTTTGGAAAGAGCTTAATCTTCCCCTACCCTCAGATTTAACCCAGTTGGAAGCTGCTTTTGAAAAACTTCAAGAGAAGGGTATTATCCCCATAGCCCTGGGATCTTCCTTCGGTTGGCCAGCCTTGGCTTGGCTCAGTGTCTTGGATCTTAGGTACAATGGGTCTCAAGCCCATTGGGCGCTTATTCATGGAAAGCGGGATTTTTCCGATCCCTCTTTTAGCCCGGTGTTTGAGACTTTAACCCGATGGAGAGATAAAAAATACTTTGACCAGGTATCCGGAACCATCAACTGGCCTGAGAGTCTGGTTAAGGTTCAGGACGGGAAGGCGGGGTTCGTTTTTATGGGGACCTCCGTGGTAAACCGCTTCGGCGGAGATGGGGCTATTATTTCCCTACCCGTACCACCTTTGGCAGGGAAAAAGATCGAGGGTGAATTAGCTGGTATCCAGGGGTTTATCCTGAATGCTAGTTCCAAGTTCCCGGAAGCTGCTTTAGCCTTGGTGGATACATACATTTCCAGGGGTTCTAAGGGTCAGACCTCGGATTCCTACCGGATTTCAGCCACAAGACCTGCAAAAGGGGTGGTTTTAGAAGGAATAAAAGCCCATCAGGCAGAAAGTCTGGAATCGGGAGTGGAGCTGCATCCCACCTTAGACAGAATCTTAGAACCCCAGGCCGCCTACGATGTAAACCTGGTGATGATTAGGTTTTTTGCTCCAGGTTCTACCATGACTGGAGGGGACTTGGCTGAGGCCCTTACCGCAGCGATGAGGAGTTCTAAATGAAAAAAAAATCGATTGGATATTTGGTTTTGATCATTGCAGTGTTAATCAGTGCCACAGCAGCCGGATTTCTTTTGACCAGGCCCCCTTCACCTGTTTCCTTAGTCATGGTTCACACATGGAATCAACCCGGGGATTTAAACGCACTTAGTCAGGTCCTGAGTCGATTTCATTCTTTATATCCCCACATCACCGTTATCCCAAAAACTACGGAACAGGGACAGACCTCCGATGGTGATGTGGTAGCACTGACTAATCTGGCATCTGTGGATACCGCGGCCTTCTCTGGCAATCCTGTCCCCTGGACCGGTGCAGTCTGGCTCCTGGCAGGTCGCAAGGATATTCTCGATGCAGCGGCAAAAGATTTAGAAATGGAAGTACGCTCCCTTCGAGAGGGGAAAAGCACACCTGAAACTTTTGAGAAGTTATTATCCTGGATAGCGGATCGGGGATGGAGTCCCATTACCTTGGGCAATAGTCACCGCTGGCCCTTCTTACTCTGGCTCGAACACTGGAGCGCTGCGGTTTCCGGTACTCAGACCGTGAACCCCTTCCCTCTCCCGGGGATAGACCTCACAGGAAAAGATTCCTATGCCTTACTTAAACCCGCCTACAACCAGCTCATGGAATGGAAAACCCGGGGTTGGTTTGCTCCGGGCATGTGGAAAGAAGGGTGGGCCCGAGGTCTGACCCCCCTGGATCAAGGCAAGGCCGCTTTTGCCCTGGTTTCCCAGGAGTACCTAAGTCCCATTCAACCGGAAAACCTTTTAAAATTAGAATTCCTCCCCTTTCCCCGTTCCGAGGGAAGCTCCCCCTGGTCTGTAGGTTCCGCCACTTTTTTAATGGTTAAAAACTCACCTATGAATTTGAAGGAGGCGGAGCTCCTCGTTCACTTTCTCACCAGTCCTGGTATAACCCAGGAGTTAACCAAACTTACGGGAAAGCCTTTTTTTTCCTGGAAAACGGATGATAAGGAGATTCCTTTGGTGATCCCTTCGTGGGCTGATGCGGCCATGACTGGGGAATACGAGAGTTTGAATAAGGCGTTTGACCCCGGGATGTGAGACCGATTCTGGTGTAGAAATTTATGGGAGGGAATTGTCCCAGAGCACTATTCCCTCCCGGTCAATGTGATTTTCCAGCTCTTGATTGTCGACTTGATGGTACATTGAAAGGTCAATCTTCCATGGAATCAGAAGATCATCCAATTGAGTTTCCAGGTTCAGGAAGACCGGGGAAATTCATGACCCCAGGGCTCTCCGGGACATTTCCGTTTCAAAGTCCTGAAAGGCCTTGTGATATCGATGAAGAATTAGGGAGAGAATGGAGGCTGCCGTCTCATCGTTGTAGGTGAGGGAGGACTGATTTCTACTCTTGATCATTTCCAGTATATTAGCGGAAAAAGGGACCCTGATGGCATCACGGCTGCCGCCGACCTCTGCATTACCCTGCCAAAAGAGCCGATCCTTCATGATAATCCAAGCGCTGTTTCCAGCGGATGTCGGAAGTGTCATCGATCACACCTCGAAGTCTATCAATCCTAAGAATTAAATAAAAGGGCTCACCGAAGTCATGTCAGATATATTGAAAAGAATCTTGCTATTCTTTTTTTGACTTTCTGAATAATAAATGCTTACCTGGAAACAATTTGAAAACAGTGGAATCCAACTTCATTTTTGTATAAAGTTTAATAGTTACTTATCTCTACGGAAAAAGAACCTCCTCCCCTATTTCCCTGTGCTGGTATTAATCGGGGCACGGCAAACAGGAAAAACAACTCTTCCGAAGAATCTTCTGCCGGAGCACCGTGAGGGGGGGGTGGGATGAGAACTTCATAACAAGGGTGCTCGAATAAAAAACCCGCCCAACCGGTTTAAGGGATAAGCGGGCTTGTTCCTTAAAATGTAAACTTACCTGTGGCGTGAATACTCTATGGGATTAGTGGTATCGTCAACCTGGTAACCGTAATAAAGATCCCAGGTAGAGGTCAAGTTCGAATTGATCCGATACTGGGTGGGTGCCTGAATGGTAGTCACAGCCATGACTTCCCAGTTCCCGGTGTACCGATCAGAAACAGCGCCGTTAAGGCCGCTGAGGAAAGTGCTGGATCCATCCGCACCAATATTTATGGAGTCCGTCATCAACCGTGCT
>CAZUXL010000097.1:10962-12497 GCA_964624355.1 uncultured Spirochaetales bacterium | reverse complement strand
GTTTCTGAGTAAGGTATCCACTTCCGGGGTGATGAATCCCAAGTTTTCCGCAAAGAAACAATCTTGAATTGGCTTTTTTAAATGTTGCGCCCAGGCGGAAAACAGCTTATCCCCAGGAGCCTTCACCCATTGTCCTTGTGAAGCTCCAGAACCTTGGGGATCCACTGCCCAATAGGCCTCCAAGCCCCGGAAATGATCAATCTTTATCTCGTCTACCCAACCGAGAAGTTTTTCCACCCGTCGATTCCACCAATTAAAACCCTCGGCTTCATGGGCTGACCAAAAATACAGAGGGTTGCCCCAGCGCTGACCCTCGGGGCAAAGGAGATCAGGCGGGACACCGGCCACCCGCAGTGGATTTCCGTGGGAGTCCAACTCAAAAAGATCCCGACGGCTCCAGACATCACAGCTATCCTCAGCCACATACAGCGGCAGATCACCAAGGATTTTAATCCCCTTATTATGGGCTGTTTTACGGAAATCCTGCCATTGATTTTCAAATTCCCACTGGAGAAAATATTGGAATCCTTGTTCCCCTTCAAAGTCCACAGGGAGAACGGCCTCTGGCAGGAGTTTTGCCTCCGGTGGCCAGGATTGCCATGAAGCCCCTCCGAACCCTGCTTTCCAGGCCATAAAACGACCATAGGGAATCAACCAGTCGGCATTGGTTTGAAACCATTCACGGAAAGCCTCATCCTGGGGAAGGGTCCACCGGGAGTATGCGATCCGGAGTAAAGCCATTTTTGATTCGTAAATTCCCCCATAGTCCACCCTGTGGGCCCCCAATTCAGGGTAGTTTGCGAGGTCTGAGGACTGAAGATATCCCTTCTCCAGTAAAACCTCTGGACTCAGGAGATAGGGATTTCCTGCAAAACTAGAAAATGGCGAAAAAGGAGCATCCGCATACCCAGTTGGCCCCAAAGGAAGTACCTGGAGAAGTGTTTGTCCGGCCTCCTGAAGAAAATCCAATATTATCCTCGATCCCGGTCCTAAATCCCCCACCCCAAAGGGGGAGGGAAAACTTGTAGGGTGAATTAATACCCCGCTTTCTTTTTTCATTTTCATGTTTATTCTCCTTTGTTTTCTAGTTCGGAGCCGTAGAAGCCCACGAGACCCGTGTCTTGGGTAAAAAAGGGAAAGTCCAAATCCGCCTTGAGGAAATAGAGATCTTTACCCGAGGCTATTAGTTGCTGGTTTTTTTGGAGACTCCCCAAAGTCTTTGAAACAGTCTCGCGGGATAAAGACAGCATTTCTGCAATTTCCTCGTGGGTATGGTTGATTCTAAATTCCCGTCCCCCTTGGCTTTGACACAGCCAGCCTAGGTAGTGAAGCACTTTTGTTTCTGCTTTTTTCAAAACCATGCTCTGCTGATAATCTCCTACCAAATGGCTTACGGACTTAAGGAGCTCCATAAGTAAGGAGGGGGAGATCGCCCCGGCCTTTTTTAGATCATCCAATGAAAAACTTAGGAGGAGTGAATCATCTAAGGCTTGTACCGATACCTGATGGACTTTACCAAAGAGTTCGGGAACCCC
>CAZUXL010000097.1:0-10952 GCA_964624355.1 uncultured Spirochaetales bacterium | reverse complement strand
AAACATAAGACCTTTTTCAAATCTGTGTCAGTGGATTTTGATACTTCCAATCTACCTTCAAAAATCATAAAACCTTTTTTGGTCGCATCCCCCTCCACATAGACGAAGCTGCCTCGTTTCACCGATTGTATTTCACAGCGGGAAAAAAAATTTCCCCACTGGCTTTCGTTGGTAAACTCCAGGGGATTCAGAGATTGAAATTGGTGGTAAAACTGAAGAACTCGGGAAGAATCAAAGTTGTTCAAGGTCATTTGTTTAGCCTCGGCTTCAGAATAATCCAAGCTGGAAGGACTGTCTGTGAAATGGGTCACAAACTATTAAAATCTTACCCGGTCTAGGCACCCAAAATCCACCCATGCGGGAAGGTCATTCCTCGAACCTGAACTCTCATTCATCCGTATCCCCCAAGGTAAAGAAAAAGGTAGAACCTTCCCCTGGTACCGACTCAACCCAAACCGATCCCCCATGGGCTTCCACAATCTTCCGGACCAGGGCTAATCCCAGCCCGGTCCCTTCTGACCGGGGGTTTAGTTGTTCAAAAAGTTCGAATATTTTTTCTCGATATGCCGGTTCGATTCCTATGCCGTTGTCCCGAAGAAAGTATTTTGACCCCTCCGGGGTATTCTCCCACCCTGCTTCCAAAATCAAATCACGGGAGGGGGATCGGAACTTTACCGCATTTTCCACCAGATTCTGCCAGATCTTGACCACTCGAACCAAATCTCCCCGAAGATAGGGGAAATCCGGAGCCAGAATCACCTGCACCCTAGGATCTTTCAAGGGTTTTTCCAGGGAAACCAAAGCCTCTTTAAGGGCTGAAGCCATATTGAAGTCCATGGGGGGATGTTCCTCTTTACCCACGGAAGAGAGCTCTAATAAATCTTCCAGGAGATCCTCGATCTTACCCACAGCCAGGGCGACACGATCCAAGTCCGATAAGGTCCTTTCCACATTCCCCTGTTTGAGGGAAATCTTGGCGTACCCGAGAAAACCGAGGACAGTTATCAAAGGAGCCTTCAAATCGTGGGATACGGAATATATGAACCTTTCCAATTCCCCATTTTTGGATATAAGTTCCTGGATCAAGGACTCCCGCTCCGCTTGGGCTTTTTTATTTTGGGAAATATCCCGGGAAATGGTAACTAAAGATTGGAGTCCGGGATTATGTAGTTCATTTCTCGCCGTGGCCTCCATCCAGGTGTAAGTCCCATCCTTATTCAGGTATCGGTACTGCACCGCTTGAAGGGATTCAGGATTTTGCAGAATATTCTTCATGGCCTCTAACACCCGATCCCGATCCTGAGGATGGATCAATTCAAAGGTATCCCGGCCCGTGAGATCCTCATGTGTCCATCCGTGAATTCTCTGGGATGCAGAGGAGTTAAAAAGTAGGGTTCCCCGGGAATCAATCAGGGAAATAACATCGGGGACTTGATCCATGATGATTTGAAACTTCTGTTCCGATAACTTTGTCTTCTCCATCTCGGATTCCAAAAGTGAATGAAGGCGATGGGCCACAAACAAAACCGCTCCACTCCAAAATCCCATGAGAATCAAAGCCCCTGCCCAGGATGAAAACGCCCGATTGTAGACATTGAAGTCCAGGTTAAAATTTATCCACCCTTGCTGGAGGCAAAGCATCATCCCCCCCAGAAAGAGAAAAACCCCCAGAAGGGTTAAAAAACCCGTGCGGAAACTCACCATGAGGGTGAGAAGGATGACCAAGGTGAGCAGAAACCCCAATCCTCCCCCGGAGAGTCCATAATTGATGATTCCATAGACCCCTTGGAGCAGCCAAAAGACCACGATTATGGAGATTTTCACCTGATAGGGAAGCTTCTTCCTTAGGATGACCAAAATCCAGACGATGGCAACCACCAGGATTTGAAATCCCATACTCGGGAGCCACCCCAATTCAAAGATTCTGAGGAGGGAGATCAGTAAGCCCGGAAGGGCCATCCAACCCAGAACTGCCAGAAGGGTATTGGACAAATCATCCCGAGGGATGGAATAGGATCGCAGGGGTTTGACCAGGTATGAAAAATCCTTCATAGGGATAATTCTAGTTCGGGGGAAGGGGAAAAGAAAGGAATTTCTTCGGTGTTATGGGCCTTGCCCTGGGGTCTCATTCCAGTTCAAACTGAGCCATGGATTTCTACGAATTAAAAGCCTTTATACTTCTTGCCCGGCATTTGCACTTTGCCAAGGCTGCCACGGTCCTCCATGCCAGTCCCTCGGCCTTGAGCCGTATTCTTTCCCGATTGGAGGAGGAGGTGGGGACTAGGTTAGTAGACAGGGAAACTCGGCAGATCCGCTTGACCGAGGCGGGAGCCCAGTTTTTAGTTTTTGCCCAGGAATCTTTGGACAGAAAAGATGGGCTGCATCTCCTTTTGGGTTCCACCGATGGGATTCTTCGGGGTAATTTACGGGTTTTTGCCTCGGTGACTGCATGCTATTCCATTCTCCCGGCCTTGGCGGATACCCTGAAAAACCTTCACCCGGAATTGAAATTGACGGTGGAAACCGGGGATCCCGCGGAGGCGGAGGTTTTTTTAAGGGAGAATAAAGTGGACTTAGCCTTGGCCGCCCTCCCCGATCAGGGTTTTTCCGGCTTGGAGAGTTTCTCCGTCCGAAGAACCCCCTTGGTCTTTGCCGCTTCCCGAGAAGGAATTTATGGGAATTTGGACCTGGGAAAATTGAAGATCCCGGGGGATCCCATGGTTTCCCGGAACCTTTGGATGCAAACCTTGGGAACACACCCCCTCATCCTTCCCTCCCGAGGACTGGCCCGGGAGAGGCTGGACCGGTGGGCGTCTAGCCATCACGTGCATTTAAAAATTGCCGCAGAAACCAGCGGTAATGAGGCAGTTCTCGCCTTGGCACGCCTGGGCTTAGGTTTGGGACTGGTCCCCAGAATCGTATTGGAAAACAGCCCATTTTCCGATGGATTGACCCTCTACCCCGCCGGGGAGGAACTGGGGGACTACGATCTGGGATTCATCCTCCCCAAAGAATCCGCCTCCCTGGGGAAAAAACTCCAAGATGCCCTGCGGGAACTTTTAGTGATGGCCTATCCAGGAGGCAGTTGGGTGTAATGAAGGATGTGAATCGTAAATCGAGTCCGATCACCGGGGGTAGATTCCAAACTGATAGTCCACCCATGGGTCTCAATGATGGATTTCACCGAGGCCAGTCCTAAACCGAATCCCCCATCCCGCCGACTGGAAGACTCCCGGAAAAAGGGTTCAAAAACCCGGTCTCGGTTCTCCACCCTAATTCCCGGCCCGTTGTTTTCCACCCCAATCTGGATTTCCCCAGAAATTTCCCTGGCAGAAAAAAATATATCCCTATGGGAGCCTGAATAGGAAACGGCGTTTTGTACGAGGTTTTCCAAGGCTCTTTGAAACAGATCCCTATTCATGGAAACCACTAACTTTTCTGAAATATTTAATTCCATGACCAAGTGAAAATCCTGGATGGAAATCTCATCCTTAAAGACTTCTAGAGCGCTGGTCAGATAGGATTTTAGGTTCGTGGGCTCCAGGGTCTTACGCCAATCTTGGGTGGTCATCCGGGCCAATTCAATCAAATGCACGATCCGCTCCCCCAGAAGCCGGGCCTTATCCTTCATGATGCCCACGTACTTTTGAACCTCTTCCGGGGTACTGCCGAAACCATCCTGGAGGGCTTCCAGGTAACCATCAATTACCGATAAAGGTGTTTTCAAATCATGGGAAACCCCCATGATAAACCGGTCCCGGCGTTCGTATTCCTCCTTGAGCCGGAGGCGCATTTCCTCAAAACAAAGGGCTAGGGAACCCAGATCATCCCGTTTATCCATGATCAACCCGCTTCCCAAATCCCCCCCCGCGATGCGCCGGGTCCCTGCTTCCAATTTTATGATGGAGCGGTTTATTCCCCGCAGGATGAACAAGGCCATGACCGTGGTAAAAAGAAAAAGGGAGAGGAGCAGGATGATGGGGAGTAAATAAATATACCGGTTTGACCGGTTGAGTTCGTAAACCCTGTGCTCCGAAGAAATATATACCTGGACTGTCTGTTCCCCTTTCAGAAAGTTCAAGATCTGCAGGTCTTTTCCACTTCTGGGAAGTTCACTTAACTGGGATGCCTCAAGCCCCACAAGCACACCACCGGCGAATAGAAGATCCCCGGTGGACGATTGTACCACCGCCAGGCCCATGGTTTCGGGAAGTCTCACCAGGGGTGAAAAATCCCCGGATTCCAAAGCTGGTTCCAATCTCTCCTGTAATATTTTCAAGGTTTCCAAGGTTCGTTCAAAGCTGGGAACCCCCGTGGGATCGGCCATTCGAAGGGATAAGGCCATCGCTGCGGCTAAAAGAGGAAGAAGTCCCACTCCAGCCACGAGGAAAATGAATTTCCCTTTTAACGTCATGAGGTCTGTCCCTCCCCAAACAGGGGATTAAACCGGTATCCTTTTCCCGGAACGGTCTCAAGAAAAACCGGAGCACTGGGATCGAATTCCAACTTCTTCCTTAGTCTTTGGAGATAGACCCCCACGGTGGAGGGATCACCGTAGACCTGACCCCAAACCTGGTGGTAAATTTCCTGGGGACTGAAGGCCTTTCCTGCTTGTTTCACCAGAAAAATCAGGACATCAAATTCCCTCCCGGAAAGGGAGATTTTTTCATCCCCCTTTTTAAGAAGGTAGGCCTCGGGATCCAGGGAGTAGGGACCAAAACGAATCCATGGGGAAGGAGGACTTGTGAGTTTTCCCCGGCGCAGCAAGGCCCGGACCCGTGCCGTGAGCACCCGGGGAGAGACCGGTTTGGTCACGAATTCATCCGCACCGATCCCCAGACCCAAGATCACATCCTCATCCGCCTCCCGGGCTGAGACAATGATCACCGGGGTGGAGTGGTTTTTCCTAAAGGCCTGGAGGAATTCAAATCCGTCCATCCCCGGAAGGTTGATATCTAAAAGGATGAGATCAAAAAGCTGGGATTCCGTGAGAGCCAGAGCCGACTCCCCTTCCCCCGCAGTGAGACATTCCACCCCCTCCTTTTCCAAGTAAAGGGTCGTCAGCCGGGCTAAGTCCGGCTCATCCTCTATGATTAAGACCTTCGCCCGCATGGTGATCTCTCCTGAATTAGAATGTCCCGGCACCCAAGGTGACGGAAACATTGAGGCTATGACTCACGCCCGAGGGACTAAATTCAGCCCCATCGGCCCCGTATCCCAGAGTATAACCGGAACTTAAAGTTAAGTGTTCCCAACCTTTCCAGCTCACAGTGGCCGTACTTTTACTTGAAAAGTCGCTAAGATTTCCCATCAAAAAGAGGGACAGACCTAGGTCCGAATCAAGAATATTGGAAAACCCTAAACTAAAAGCTCCATAATGCCGGCCTCTTTCCATCATATCCCCCTTGGGGAGTACTCCGGTAGCGACGAGCATTCCCAAGGCTTGGGAGTCAGCGGTGGAAAGATTGAAATCATCGTACCCCAAGCCGTTGTAATAATACTGACCCATGGCGTTCACCCCCAGAATTCCCTCCTCATCGCTCCAGCTCCAGGTGAATCCCAGGGTTCCCTGAAGAAACAGCTCAGATTTTCGCGTTTCTGGTGTAAATTTCGTGACTAGGGAATTTCTCACCAGAAAAACCTTGTCTTCTTGACCCCGCAGGACCCCTTCCCCAAAAAGGTTGAAGTCCCCCAGTTTTCCGCTCCAGGTGGAGGCTACCGCCCAGGGTTCATTCGGACGATAATACCCCCCTAAACTGACTTCATTATCCCCGATCACCCACTCCCCCCGGGGTGCCACACCGGCGGTATTTTTCGTATTCATATCTTCAAAAATGCCGTAGAGGTAGTAGTTATCCAGTCCCCAGGGGAGGTTGGCTTTAACCGCCACCGGTCCCAGGAGTTCCTGGGTTGGGTCTTCGGGATCCTTAGCCTGGAGACTAATCAGATTAGCAGGACTGAAAAAGTACCCCACACCCCAGTTTACCGTTTGCTTTCCCACCCGAAGATAAACTTTATCCTTCACATTAAAATCCGCAAAGACCTCCCGGAGGGTGAAGTTTTGGGCTGAATTAAAGGGGTAAGACAGCTCCCCCTTGATAAACACTCGGTAATCCTCCAGCGGACGGGCATCTACAAAAAGTATGGACTTTAAATCGAGACCGAGACGGACAGTGTCCACAAAGTCCTTATCATCCCAAAGATTCGCCTCAGTGTCGAAACTCGTTTTCAGGGAAAATGATCCCCCCAGGATGACTTTTTCCGAGGTGAGCAGGTCTGCGGCTCCGGAGTCCTGGGTTCCCGCATCCTCGGAAACCAGAGTGTCCTCCTGAAATAGGTCGTCTTCAAAATTTTGGGCTGAAAGCCCATTAACGAGGGTCAAAAGAACCAGGGAAATCAAGAAAAAGGCGGATTTGTAATTTCTCATTTTACTGCCTACCTATTGACCCTTTCCACATAGGACTTGGTGAACACATTGTCGGGAACCGGGGCTACGGATATTTCAGCCAAGGTGATGGTGGTCTTTTTCCCCGTCACCAGAGCATCCACAAATTGGAACTTATCCGCCACGTAGGAGGTCCCTACTTTTTTATAGCTGGTATAAAAAGAAGTTCTGAGCAGTCTTTTTGTGAGGGAATAATCCTCACTCTTTAACAAAAGTCCGTCTTTCTTGGTGATCCAAATCTTTTTAAACGGATAGGTCACTTCATTGTGAATTCCCGCCAGTTCCACAATCCACACGTCGTGACTCCCCAGTTTCCCCTCGGCGGAGGTGGTAACCTGGTAATCCGTGGCCAGGGACCACTGACCAAAGTCGGAGTTTTTCGCATCAGTCCCGGAGAAACTTTCCTTCATGGAGCTATGGGTAAATTTTCGACTTTCAGGATCGTAAAACCAAAGATTTTCTTCCACCCTCAGGTATCCCTGACCCAACTGATTTTCCGGTTTCAGGATGAGCATCAAAAACATATCCTGGGTGTCCCGGCGAAAAGTCCGAACCGTGCGGGATTCCACTCCCTTTTCTGGATCCTCCGACACCAGACTCACCACGGCGCTGAAGTCCGAAGATTTGAAATTACTCCTCTGATCGATGGTCGCCAGGATGGTTTTAAAATCCGGTGTCTGGGCAAAAAGCCCCATACTCCCACCAAGGATCACCATTAACAAACCAAATTTCATTTTATTCATCATTAACTCCTGTTTAGATTAAAATACTTCTCGCAAAGCCTGGGCCGGTTCCAGCTCCGACGCACTTCTTGCGGGCCAGAACACCGCCACCATACTCAGCGCCACGAGGATTCCCAGATTCTTCAGGATCTCCCCCGGATTCAAATAGAAATTGATGTGGCCTTTTTTCATGAAAAAACTTAAAAAGGAACTGGAACCGAAGTCCACCAGTCCGGTAAAAAACACCACCAGTAAAGCGAGGGTTAACCCGGCCAAAGCTCCCCCTAGGGCGATGAAAAACCCCTCCCATAAAAAGATGTCCCGGATCCCGGATTTTTGAACCCCCAGGGCTCTCATGGTGCCGATTTCCCCGGTACGCTCTACCATGACCATCCGATAGGAGTTCATGATTCCCACCATGGTGATGATGAGCAAAATGATGAACACGGAAAATCCGATGGCGTTGATGGTTTGAATGATCATGAGAAGACTGGCCATGATGTCGTTGAGATTAGTAATCTGGTATTTGGTTCCCACCCATCGGTCATCCTCCGCCAGAGCCCGGGGACCTGTCCCCCCCATCATGGACCTCATGGAACTCATCATGGTGTCTTCATTGGGATCCTTCTCCCGGGAAGCCACGGGCCCCTGGGTTTTTAGAAAATTGTAGGCCGTCAAAGTGGCTTGATCGATGGAATTCATATCCTTCAAATACACATTCACCGATTGAAACTGCCCCTTTTCCAGACCAATGAGCTGGTTCACAGTCTCCAGGGAGGCGAACGCAGAACTCATTCCAAACCCCGATTGTCCCGTGTAGGTGGCCACGAGGATGAAATCCCCCAGATTTTGCTGGCCTGAAACCGTGGGGGTTTTAAAAATCAGGGCTTCCCCTATTTTAACTCCTAACTTGTCCGCTGCTTCCTGGGATAGAATAATGCTTCGGGGATCATCCAAATTGTCCAAGGACCCGGAAGCCACCTGGAGGTTCTGACGGAAGTCCTTTTCATCCTGAAAATTCACCCCCTCCACTTTTTGCCGTTGGACTTTCGCCCCCACAATTAAAGACCCTGTGGTCTGGGAACGCCGGTGAACCGAGGAGACCTGGTCTTTCAAGATATCCAGGGCAGCATCCACCACCCGGGTGTCCTGGATCACCGAGATCTCCGAACCTCGATCCGAAACCTGGGTCCCGGTAAAGTAAATGTGACCACCAAAAGCATGGGAAAAATTATCTTGGGCCGAGAGGGCCAGACCTGCGGTAAAACTGTTCACCAAGGTAATGATCAAAAATCCAAAAGCGATGGCGGAACCTAAAAGCACCGTCCTTTTCGTCTGCCGCCCCAAATTCCTCAGGGCAATATTTACAAAGTTATTCATGTTTTCTCCTTAGCCCCGGGCCATGGCTTTCACAGGACTAATCTTTAGAGCTACAGAGACAGGGTAGAGACTGGCTAAAACCCCCACTAAACCCATGACTCCTAAGGATAAGACCAAGGAACTCCAGGATATCCCCGGGTGAAAAACCTTTCCCCCGAATAGCATCCGCAGAAAATCATTGGGAGCGGGAACCCCGACCTGTCCCAGGATACCAATCAATGCAGCTCCCAGGAGACTTCCCAGCAGCCCGAAAACCACGGCGATCATCAAGGTTTCCATGATGATCATATTGCGTACAAACCCTTTCTGAGCTCCGATGGCCCTAATAGTTCCGATCTCCGGGATTCTTTCTGTCACCGAGATCACCAGGGTATTCATAATGATGATCACCGCCACAAAGACGATCACCGCCACCAGGACATTGAACACCATTTGCAGGGAGTAGGCCATTTCCGCGGCCACACCGGCCCCCCAACGCCAATCGGCCACGGTCAAGGGCTGATCCTGGGCGATGAAATCCTTTTGAATCTCCCTACTCACTTTCCCCGTATCCCCGGGATTCTTCAGGCGGAGGAGAATGAAATTCCAGGCTTGGAGGTCCTCACTGAAATACTTTTCCCTCACGGAGGTATCCCCCAGAAGATTATCGAAGTCCGTGGTTTGGGCTGCACTCTTCCCATCGGAAGAGCTTAAAATATCTCCTCCAAAAAGATCCTCGGAAAAAAGGTCATCCCCGGTGGGCTCTGGAGATACGAGGTCTGTCTCCGCAGTCCCGGTTTCGACTACCGGTACCGTCATGGCTTTCAGACCCCTCAGAGTTCCAGGATCGGTGAAAGACAAACGATCCAGCATTCCCCCGCCCTGCTTGAAGCGAAAGATTCCCGCCACGGTCACTTCACGGATTTTAGCCCCCCCATCCCCGAACCCCGAAAGCAGGAGTTTATCCCCGATGAGGATGGGCTTTTTAAGTTCTTTTTCCGCATCCTTATGGACCACTTCGGAAAGGAGAATGGTGCTCTCCGGGACTTCGGGCCAGTCCCCCTTTAACATTTCCAAATTACTGGGAAACATCCTCACGTAGTTTCGGTAGTCCACCCCCCAGAGCAGGGAAAAACCCAGGGTCATTTCCCCGTTCCCCAGAGACGCAGCCCCGGATATCATGGGAAGACTCACCTCCACTTCCGGCCTTTGGTCGATGGAAGATCGTAGATTCGCAAAGTCTGGTAGCACCGTAATCGCCGCCCCTTGACCCCCCGGAAGACTAGGTCCGGGTCCCCCGCTTCCTCCCCCAATGGAGAAAAGAGACCCGGCGCCGCCTTGGGTGCGGATGATGATGTCACCGGTATAATTTTCGATATAACTTCTCCTAAGCCCGGCGGTGAGACTATCCAGGAAACTATTCCCCGCCACCAGGACAAAGGTTCCCAGGGCGATGAGAACTCCCACAATCAAGGTTTTCACCTTATGCTCCAGTAGATTCCTGAAGGCGATTTTGTAAATTACCATTAGAGGTCTCCGTTTTTCCGATAGTTCTCGGTTACCAATCCGTCTTTTAACCGGATCACATGGTCCGCAATTTCCACGATTTTGGCATCGTGGGTACTGAATATGAAGGTCGTGTCCAATTCCCGGTTCATTTTCTTCATGAGATCCAAAATGGCCTCTCCTGTGGCGGAGTCCAGGTTCGCTGTGGGTTCATCCGCCATGACGATCTGGGGTTTGGTCACTAAGGCCCGGGCGATGGCCACCCGCTGTCGCTGCCCCCCGGACAGTTCATTGGATTTGTGCTCTGCCCATTTTTCCAAACCCACTTCACGCATAAGGAACTCAATCCACTGCTTCCTTTCTTTTACCGAGGGAGGTCTGTCCCCCAGAAGCAGGGGAATCTCAATGTTCTCATATACATTGAGCACGGGAATGAGGTTGAAGGACTGGAAGATGAATCCCAAGGTTTTATGCCGCAGGGTGGTGATTTCCCGGTCGGATAAGACCGAGGTGTCGGTTCCATTGATAAAAACCTTCCCCTGGGTGGGAGTATCGATACATCCGATCATATTGAGGATGGTGGATTTCCCCGAGCCCGAGGGTCCGGCGATGGAGATAAAATCCCCCTTATTTATTTCAAAACTTACGCCTTTCACTGCAGGAACTTCAGTTTTTCCCAGGGGATAGGTTTTCTTCACATTTTCCAAAGTAATTATGGACAAAATAGACTCCTTGACTCCACCCAGGTGTGTCCCTGGGGAGTTCTGAATTAAGTCTAATAGCCAAAAGGGATTTCACCTATTAATAGGGAATGAAGTTGTCATAACAATTTGTTAAATGGATCCTAGGGTCTTAATAATTCGAAAGTGTCTAGAATCCTTGAGTTTTGAACTTTGTTTAAAAAATATGAAGCAGGATTC
>CAZUXL010000096.1:0-12610 GCA_964624355.1 uncultured Spirochaetales bacterium | reverse complement strand
GAAAATTATCCAGGGAAATGAGTTCCTTTCTCGAGGTCTGTCCCCGGACTTTCTCCACGTGACTCTTCTCAAGGAGCCTCATGGCCCTGGACTTTCCATAAAGGCCCAGGACCGCAAAAGTCCCACAGAACAGATTTTACTCGCAGGTCGTTTCCTTTATTTACATTGTCCCGAGGGCTATGGAAAAACAAAACTCAGCAACACCAGTTTAGAAAAATGGGCCGGGAGTGTGGGCACCACCAGGAACTGGAAAACCATCATGGCGGTAAATCAACTCCTTCAGGAATAGGGCCCCCCAGGAACTATCATCCATCGATAACAATGGTGTGCCGAGGATTCCAGGATAAGTTCCCAGGGCCTGGACTCAAAGGTGCGGAAGAGTAGACCTCCCAAATTTCACCCTCAGGCCACCGAATCCGGTTGACCCACTCCCGGCCGTGGTACCTATAATCCAGAATCCGAATCTCGTAGTTCAAATCTCCGGGTTGTCCAGGGCATCCATGGGGGGATAAAAAAAGATGCTCCGGTCGGAGGGCTATCCAGTGAGCCCGAGAATCCTGGGGCGGAAAGCCCATAATGTCTTGAAAAAGTCGATGACCTAAACTGCCATCCTTTACGACAGCCAAATTAAGGGGTCCCCCAAATCGTCCCGCCTTGAGACTACGGGGGTTTTGGTAAAATTCCTGGGGAATGGAGACTTGGACCACCTTCCCCCCTTCTAGAAATCCGATACGGTCCGCCAGTTGATAGGCCTGATCCTTATCATGGGTCACCACCAAAGCTCCCACTCCCCGGGCTTTTATTAGGCCCCGAAATTCCACACAAAGCTCATCAATCAGTTTTTTATCCAAATTATTGAAGGGTTCATCCAAAAGGATGAACCGAGGCCGTCCGCCTAAGGCTCTGACCAGAGCCAACCTCTGTTTTTGCCCCCCTGAAAGTTGGTGGGGATACCGATCCTTCAAGACTTTCAGATCAGTCAGAGCCAAGAGAACCTGGGTTTCCTGCTCTGTGACTGAGTCGGCGGCAAATCGGGCATTTTCCCAAACTGTCATATGGGGAAAAAGGGCCAAATCCTGAAACATCAGGGACATACCTCTCTTTTCGGGAGGAACCTGGGACTTCCCCTGGGAGATCATGACCCGGCCTTCCAATGAAACCTCTCCTGTATCCGCGTCCTCCAGACCCGCTAGAATCTTTAAAAGAGTTGTTTTCCCCGATCCACTCCCACCTGTGAGAGCCAAGATTTCTCCTGGAGCCAGCTCCAGATTTAGACCTGTGAGAATGGGGTCAGACCTCGAATTGTAACGGAAACTTAAATTATCGATCTTAAGCACCCCGGGACCTCCTTTCCAAAAGTGTTTGCCCCAACCATGCGAAGGTTATGGCTAAAAATACCAACAGGATACCCGAAGGGGCACTGTCCATGGGAATTTCATTCTGGATCAATTCAAAGGTCCTGGTAGCCAGGGTTTGAAAATTGAAGGGACGAAGCACCATGGTCATGGGAAGTTCCTTTAAAATATCCACAGCCATGAGGCAGATCGAAGCCAGAAGTGCAGGTGCCCATGGGGGGAGAAGAACCTTCCTCAAGGCGGAAAAGGGGCTTTTACCCATGGTAACCGCTGCATCCAGGGTATTTTTTCCCAATTGGCGCGCGGAGGACTGTAGGACCGGAAGTCCCACACCAGCAAATCTCATGACCAAGGCCAAGGCCAATCCGCCCCAGGTGCCGATGAGCCAAGTTCCCCCTAAAGACATCACCGCCAGCGCCAAAATTGCACCGGGTAGGGCATACCCCAGGGGAATGAGATATCTCAAGGGACCTGACCAAACCGGTCGGAGAAGCAGGCGTCCAAACACCGCCAAAATTGTAATTACAATCCCCACACCCCCTGCTATGACTAAAATACCCAAGGTGGTAAAAACATGGGACCCCAACTGGTAAAAAGACGCATCCCTGAGATAGAAAAGCCAGTGAACCATCTGTCCCAGGGGTACAAAAAAACCCACGACCATGGGCAGGGTACCCAGGGTCCAAATTCCCCAGGTTAGAAATCTTGGGGCTTTCACTGGTTTATCCCCCAGTCTCTCGGATGCACCAGTGGAAAACTGTTTCTGCCCCCTGCCCCATCGCTCCAGGATAAAAAAAACGACCCATACCCCCAAAAGAACCATGGCTAACTGAAGGGCTGTCCCCAGATCCCCTAGACCAAACCAAGTTTGAAAAATTCCCGTGGTAAAGGTGGAGAATCCCAAAAGCGAAGGCAGTCCGTATTCATTCAAACTTTCCATGGCCACCAGACTCAATCCACCGATCAAAGCTGGACGTACCAAAGGGAGTACTAAAAGGAAAAATATCCGTTTCCGGCTCCACCCCCCCATGCGGGCGGTATCCAAAAGGTGGGGATTCAAATGGGAAAATACCGGACGAAGAGTCAGGAAAACGTAGGGATAGAGGGCAATGCCTAGAAGAATAATCCCCATTAACAATCCGGAGGGAGGACTTAAAAACCAGGGAAATCCCAGGGACCTAAAAAATGTCCCCAGGGGTCCTGTGTACTCTAAAAAATATCGCCAGGAAGCCGCCCCCAAAAAGGCTGGAACGGTGAGGGGGAGCAATTGAAAAAAGACAAATACCTTTTTCCCAGGAAAGTTGTACCGAACCGTTACCCAAGCCGCCAAGGCCCCGAGGAATCCGGAAACCAATAAAGTTCCCAGGACCAAGATTAAGGAATTACCGATGTAATCCCACAGTACGGTAGACTCAAGATGAGCCCAAGAGGCCCCAGGGCTTCCCATGGCCTTGAAAAGCAGACTCCCCAAAGGCAAAAGCCAAATTAGGGCGAAAGCCCCCAAGAAGAGCTTCCAGCCCAGTCTTTTCACTTCCAACCAGCCTCATTCATAAGGCGGAGGGCCTGGGCGTTGTGGGTACCCAAGGCGGCAAGATTCAAACCATCCTCTTTAAAAGTACCCCAGGCCTTCAGAACTGGCGCCATTTCCACACCGGATTTCACCGGGTATTCGAAGTTGGCCAGGGCGAAGGACCTTTGGGCTTCATCACTCACAAGAAATTCCAAAAAGGCCAGGGCTTCTTTTTCATGGCTTGAACTGGCGCTCACCCCCGCGCCAGAGATATTCACATGGGTTCCAGTCCCTTCCTGATCAGGAAAAATTAGCCCCACGGTCTGGGCGAGTTTCACCTCTTCGGGATTGGTGGATCCCAAGAGTTTGCCCAGATAATAAGTGTTGGACCACGTAACTGTCCCCACACCCAAGGCCACCGCTTTGATATTATCTGTATCGCCCCCTTGGGGTGCCCGGGCAAAGTTAGCAACCAAGGATTTTAAATACACTAAGGTTTTATCAGGACCATTGTGGGCCACAAAGGAGGCCACCAGACTCTGGTTATAAGCATTAGCTGAGGACCGCATGAGAACTTTCCCCTGGAAGGCGGGGAGGGCCAAGGATTCATAGGACTGAAGGGCTTCCGGAGTAGTGAGCGTTTTGTTGTAAACGATGACCCGGGCTCTTTTAGTCAGTCCGAACCACGCGCCCTGGGGATGCCTCAAGTGAGAAGGGATGGCATTCTCCAAAACAGTTGACCGGATGTTTTTCAGAAGGCCGGCTTCCCGAGCCCTTTCCAGCCGGGCCACGTCGGTGGTGATAAGAATATCTGCAGGGCCATGGATTCCTTCAGCCTTCATGCGTTCAATCAATTTGTCCGCATCCGCCTCCACCAAGTTGACCTGAATACCGGTCAATTTGGTGAATTGTGCATAGAGGGCCCTGTCGGAGTCGTAGTTTCTGTGGGAATAAACATTCACCACCCGAGTTTCCGCGATCCCATTTCCATACAAATTTCCTGACAATAAAAACAGTAATGCCACTATCCGCTTCATTAAGGCTCCTTATAGTTAGTCACGCCTAACTTACTGGAAACAGTAAACCCTGTCAACACTTGAGGTATCCCTTAGACGTTTCGTAAGAAGGTGCCCTTTTGGAGATCCCTCACCGCCTCTCTAATTTCCTCCTGGGTGTTCATGACTATGGGGCCATGCCAAGCCACGGGTTCACCCAGGGGTCGACCGGAGGCCAATAGAAAGCGAAAGCCCCCTTCCCCCCCGGTAACCACCACCTCATCACCCTGATCAAACAAAATCAAATGCCGGTTTTCCGTGGGAATAGCCCTGGAAACCACATCCGTGGCCAAATCCTCCACCAAAACACCCTGGGGTGCAGAGGCCTGATGAAAATAGCCTTTACCTTCAAAAACGTAGGCAAAGGCATGACGGTCCACCTCCACGGGAAGACGCCGAGTCACTCCCGAAGGAATAAAAATATCCAAATACCGGGGATCCGCAGCCACCCCTTCCACCGGTCCTTTTTTACCCCAGAAATCGCCGCAGAGAACCCGAACCCGGGTACCATCATCCTCCGTAATTTCGGAAATTTCTTCTGTCTTGATATCTTGGTACCGGGGTTTCGTCATCTTGAGGCTGGATGGTAAATTCGCCCAGAGCTGGAAGCCGTGCATCCGCCCTTGGGCGTCCCCCTCGGGCATTTCCTGGTGAATAATCCCTGAACCCGCAGTCATCCATTGAATGTCCCCAGGACCCATGACGCCACGATTCCCCAGACTATCCCGGTGTTCCACTTCCCCGGCTAAAACATAGGTTATGGTTTCTATTCCCCGGTGGGGATGCCAGGGAAAGCCCGCGGAATAATCCTGAGGTCTGTCCCCACGAAAGTCGTCAAAAAGCAAAAAAGGATCGAACTCCGTAGTCTTCCCAAAACCAAAACCCCGGCGCAGGTGAACCCCCGCCCCTTCCAGGGTAGGTTCGGATGTGGTGATTGACTTTATTCCCCTCACGGACATATTAGCTCCTTTTCTGACTAAGTCAGTCAAATATACGAAAAATATGCCTGTTGGGGAACCATATGAGTAAATTGCGGGGACAACCCCGGAAAATCAGAAAGTAATCTTACGAACTTTGTTATTTAGAGAATCCAAAATGATTAAATTTCCCAGTGGATCCATGGCCAGATGAGCGGGATCATTAAAAGTAGCCTGGGAAACAGGACCATCCTTGTCACTAAAATTCCCCGAACCTGCCACGGTGGTAACCCATCCATCCGGGCTAATCTTCCGTATGAGGTTATTACCCTTTTCCGAAATGTACAAATTCCCTAATTTATCCGCAGCGATACCGGAGGGTTTATGGAATCTAGCCTGAGCCGCCGCCCCATCCTGATAACCTGGTACAGAACCTGCATAAGTACTGACCGATCCTTCCGGTGTAATCTTTCTCACGAGACTCGTTCTGAAGTCCACCCCAAAGAGGTTTCCTTGGGAATCCACCGTTAAGCCCTTGATGTCGGTAAAGGATGCGTTTTCCCCCGGACCATTTTCTGCCCCGCTAAGGCCGGAACCCGCTAGGGTGGAAACCTGTCCTTCTGGAGTCATTTTTCTAATCTTTCGACTGGAAGAATCCCAAATATAAAGAATCCCCTGGGTGCTCATGGCCAAGGCAGCAGGACCATTAAAAGTAGCCTGCAGGGCTGGACCGTCAGCCTCTCCAGGTATACCCGCTCCCGCTATGGTCGTCACCAGACCCGCTGGGGTAACTTTTCGAATTCGGTGGTTTTGATAATCCGCCACGAGAATATTTCCCACTGGATCACAAGCAAGGTCGTAGATTCCAAAAAACTTGGCCTTTTCACCCTGAGCGTCTTCATATCCTGCGGTACTTCCGGCTAGAGTGGATACTATACCTGTGGTGTCGACCTTACGAATCCTATGGTTGTATCCACTACGATCCCGGGGCTTATGATTATTATAATCGGCGATGTAAATATTCCCTGCGTTATCCACTGTTATATTTTTAATGAAGTCAAAACTAGCCTGGAGTGCAGGACCATCGGCTTTACCGACTTTCCCTGATCCGGCGATGGTAGATACCTGTGGTTCACTACAACTGAAAATCAAACCAGCAAGTAGAACATATAGGAACTTTTTCAATGAGTACTCCTTAGGTAGATTCATCCTACCTTTCCGGAATACCCCTTGTCCAGACTTGCTTATTAATGATCCTTGAGGCCATCCCGGTGCTTCCCTTCCGTTCATTTCCGCCATGGTGATATCCATGGTCTCTAAGTCGGGTCGATGGATGGAGTCTTCTTCCAAGGCCCTGGTCCCTTTCTCGGCTTCAGCTTCTATTTCATATTTTGCCGCGAGAATGTCCTTCAACCGCATCCTCATGACAGCGGCATCATCCACAATGATTCCCTTTTTCATGTCAGTCCTCCGTCATGGCAGTGTATAATTCCATGGAATAGACCACCTGCCCCCGGACGGCCCCGGTCTCCCCAATGAGAATGGATATGGGTTTTGAAGGAACCGGTGAGCTTTTACTCCTTAAATCATTCCGGTTCAATTTTACCCCCACTGACGTTTGAAAGGTACTCACCACAGCGGGGATATGGTGATTAGCAAACTCAGCTTTCACTTCGATGGAGCCCCTGATTATTGAGCTGTTGATCCGGTGGTAACAAACCTTTTTCCTTGGCGGAATTTTCCACGGCTTCCAGGTCGATACCCCGGCCAGCCTCCCGTTCATAGGAGTGTTCGATCCCATGGTCCACCACTTTGTTCACCAGGTGGAAGCAAACCTCCGCCAAAGTCCCCAAACGTTCGGGAGATACCCCCACATCCTTCAACCAGTTCTGACCCAAAATTTCTGAGATGGTTCGCAGTTCCTGGTAATAGGATTTTTTTAAGTTAAAATACAGGTCTTGGTAGGGAATCTCGGTTCCGAGTATGAGGCTGACCGAAAGGGCGCATTCGAAGTCAGGGGAGTCTTCTTGGGTGCCTTGGAACCCAAGAAGACTCCCCCATTCCCCTTAAAAATGTGGAGTTGCCGCAGAAAAGCTTCCTTCTCCCGAACCTCCCCATTTTTTCCAAAAAAATCTAAAATCACCATAATGGCGATAGGATTGGCTCTGAGGTTCACCCCAGAAACGGTGGAAAGATGACGTATACCATGGTCATAAACCCATAACCTGAAAGAGATCCCCTTCCGGGAGTCCTATGCATTGATCAATGCCACGATAACAGCTCCCTTTAAGGAGACGATGAGATTGGTTGCTCAAGCCCGGACTAACAAGTCAGATCTTCTGAATGATTTTAGAATGGGAATATCCATCAACAGCCCTTCTTTCAGAATATCAAGGTTAATTTATACTGATTATCGTTAGTTTTTAACTGCTCATCAAACAGACAAGACTCCACTGATATTTACTTCCGGGTCGAGGTTACATGCTCCTTTTCCTGAACTTCAAGAAATTCCATTTGAACCAAGGCGTCGGGATCTTCCGGATGGAGGGCGAGGGCTTGAAAACAGTCCTCCCTGGCTTCTTTTACTTTTCCCATGTGGGACCAGGTTCGTGAACGGGCAAGGAGGGCATCGAACTGATAGGGGGTGAGCTCCAAACTCCGGGTAAGATCATCCAGAGCCCGGGGGAATTCTTCCAAAGCATTATGAACTATACCCCGATAAAGATAAGCTTTAGAATTTTTCGGATCGTCCCGGAGGGCATGCTCAAAATCATCCAGAGCATCTTCGTAAAGATCCTCCGAAAAATAAGCCATGCCCCGATGAACCAAGACCAAGGACCGAACGTAGGAAGAGGGGTTCAATTTTAAAATGGAAGAATAGAAGTTGATGGCTTTCTTGTATTGACGCCGGTTGTGAGCGGAAAGTCCATCCAGAAGAAGCTGGTCAATATCGGAAAAACCCGAGCCGTTAGTATCCTCGTGGGGGGAGTGATCCACCACCACCTTGTCTTTTACCCGCTCTATAAAAATCTTCCTTCGGGTATCCAATTCACGGGAAAGTTGGCGCTGATAATCTCGAATTTCTTGGAAAATAATATCCGATAGGGTGAGATTGGCATTAAGTGCCGCGAGTTTTCGTTTTAAGGGTTGATCAAAGGGAGCAAACTTTGCCTTGTAAATGAGTTCGTGCTCCACCTCCGCCCAGGCATCCTGAAGAATGGTACGAACCTGGATTTCTATGGGAATGGGGGGACAGTCTTCGGGCAAGGAAGCTGCAAATTCCGCTGGAAGGGCAGCTAAAAAGTGAACCGTTTCGTAACCGAATTGGTTTATACCCTGGGATGAGCCCTTATGATCTTCTTCTAAAAGGATGAACCAGTCCCGCACCAGGTTTTCAGCCTTCCTAATATCCTCCATAAAAGGACATACGATTCTCAAACCCAAAATGTCGGTGATCTGAGCTGTTTCCGGGGTAAATCCCTGACGGAGTTTTTTAATAAATTTTTCAAAAAAAGAGCGGAAGGATTTAACACGCACTTTGATGGTGGGATGGAGGCCCATTTCCCGGAGGACGGGGTTCAATCTTTGGGAAATATGTTGAAGGACTTCTTCGTAGGCGCAGCGACGGGTTTCGTACTCCGCCTCCAGAACCCGGCGGTTTGGTAATACCATGGGTTCATTCTGTACCTCTCGGGGAAAATTGTCAAAGGAAAAGTTCGCCCCCCCCTTGGTAAGGCTTTAAATTTGACTATTATAGTTGTACTGGAGACTCCCATGGCCATAGGCATCATTGGAACAGGATATTTTGTTCCCGATAAAATTCTTACAAATAAAGAATTGGAACAAATGGTCAACACCACCGATGAGTGGATCTTCTCAAAAGTCGGGGTGCGCGAACGCCGGATCGCAGATCCCCACGATGCCACTTCAGACTTGGCCATTTATGCATCCCAGGAAGCCCTCCGTTCCGCTGGAATCCATCCTGATGACTTGGATCTGATAATATTGGCCACCTCGTCCCCGGATATGATCCAACCCGCCACCGCCAGCATTCTCCAGGGTAAAATTGGTGCCTTGAACTCCGCCGCCTTCGACGTTTCCGCCGTTTGTGCGGGATTTCCCTACGCCATAACTGTGGCTTATTCCATGATGACCGCCCTTCCCCAGTACAAAAAGGCCCTGGTCATCGGGGCGGAAACCTACTCCCGGCTCTTGGATTGGACCGATAGGAATACCTGCGTTTACTTTGGGGATGGGGCGGGAGCGGTGGTCTTAGGTCAGGTGGAAGAGGGTTATGGCATAAAATCCACCTTTTTGAAAAATGACGGCCGGGGCGCGGGGGTTATCCGCTTCCAGGGCGGGGGCTCCCGATATCCCACCAGTCCTGAAACCATCGCCAAAAAATTCCACAGATTTGAAATGAATGGGAAAGAAGTATGGGAGTTTGCCAACCGGGTCTGTCCCGAATCGGTCCGGGCGGTTTGTGATACTGCAGGACTTCCGGTGAGCGAGCTGAATTGGGTCATTTCCCATCAAGCCAATATCAACATTATAAACAACAGCATGGATGCCCTAGGACTCAGTCGGGATAAAACCTACACCACCATCGCCAAATACGGCAACACTTCCGGTGCCTCCATCCCCATTACCCTCGCCGAAGCCCACAAAAAGGGAATATTCAAAAAAGGGGACAATATTGCCTTAGTGGGCTTCGGCGGCGGGCTCTCTCAGGGGGCGGTTTTATTAAAATGGGCTATTTGATGTAAAGTATTTTTCCTGGGGGAATTAAAACCCCAGATCCTTCAACGCCTGGATACTTTCCGCCGCACTGGTGTGAAGGATGAATAGGCCCCCGAGGGATTCCCAATTGTCCTTTTGCTTCAGACGATCGTCCACCAGAACAGGTCTGACCCCCTCGGGGGTGATTTCCTGGGCTTTTTCTGCCTTTACCCGGCTCATACAGGTAATCACTTCCACCTCGGCTCCCAATTCCCGGCTGCACCATTCCCTTTTTTGAGGTTCGGCCCAATTTCCTCGAGGAAGACCTGTGAGGATGACCGGATTGAATGGAATACTAAAGTTCCAAAGCGCCCTGCCGTCGGACATCCAAGGAAGTTTAGCGTAAAAATCCTTCGTCTTGGCAATTAAAGGCCACATAATTTTTTCTGGAATTTCCCCTGGTAACCGTCCTGTGGCCATTTTTACTCCATGGTCAAAATCCGAAAGTACCCCGTCCAAATCCAGAAAAAGTTTATACTTCATTTCATTCCCTTCGTGATCATACTCCGGAGCTTGTCCAGGTCCTGGGCAAAGGTTCTGATTCCCTGGGACAGTTTTTCCGTGGCCATGGGATCTTCGTTGAGAAACCAGCGGAAGGAAGACTCATCTCCGGGAATTTTAACTTCGGAGGACAGACCTGCGTCCACTTTATTAAGTTTTACCGCCAATGTCCCTTCGGTCTGGGACAGCTCTTTTAGTAAATCAGGGGAGATGGTCAAAAGGTCACACCCCGCTAATTCTAGGATTTCCCCAGAATTTCTAAAACTAGCACCCATGATTTCCGTGGAGTATCCAAATTTTTTATAGTAATTATAGATAGATTTCACAGATTGAACCCCGGGATCTTCTTCCGGAGGGATGGAATCTACCTTTCTCTGAGCCTTGTACCAGTCCATAATCCGTCCCACGAAGGGACTAATGAGGGTGACCCCGGCTTCCGCGCAGGCTGCAGCCTGAACAGGACTAAAAAGCAGGGTCAGGTTGCAGTGAATCCCCTCTTTCTCCAGGATTTCTGCGGCACGGATCCCTTCCCAAGTCGAAGCGACTTTGATAAGGACTCTCTGGGGATCGATTCCCGATTGCCGGTAAAGGGATATGAGTTTTCTCGCCTTTTCCAAGGTTCCGGGAATATTGAAAGAGAGCCTAGCATCCACCTCGGTACTCACTCGGCCGGGAATCAATTTTAAAATTTCCAAACCAAAAGCCAATGAGAGGCGATCCAGGATCTCGTCTATCCCTTGAGTTTGATGATCCTTGAGTACCTTGTCCACCAAAGGTTGATATTCCTCTTGGGAAGAAGCCTTTAAAATCAAGGAAGGATTTGTCGTGGCATCCCTGGGAGTGAATTGCCGGATTTGGTTAAAGTCCCCAGTATCTGCCACCACCACGGTGACCTTTTTCAGTTGTTCCAGTAGATTCATAGGAACCTCCTAGAACAATTCTAATTCATCTGCTTTTTAAATGCTAATCCGCAGTATTTAAAATTTTTCTCACAGCTAAAGAAGCCAAGGCTAGGCCAAAGGCCCCGGTGACAAAAGACGCTGCCCCGAAACCCGAGGCGCAGTTGATTCTCATGCCCTCTTTTCCCGGTTTCTCCACCCGAGAGCACACATTCCAGGGCATCACCGCCGGCTCGGTGCTAAAAACGCAATCGAGGCCGTAGAGGCCTTGGTCGTCAGCCACAATCCCATGGGACTCTTTCAGTTGACGGCGGAGGGCTTTGATCAGGGGATCCCCAGTGACCTTCCCCAGGTCTACCGCTTGGATTTTGGTGGGATCCACTTTTCCACCGGCCCCCCCGGAGATGACCAGGGACAGACCTAGGTCCCGGCAGGCTTTTACCAGAAAGGCTTTGTCCGCGGTGCTGTCGATGGCATCCACCACCAGATCCAAATCCGGGGTCAAAATATCCCCAGCGGACAAGGGTGTAAAAAAGGTCTCCAAGGTCTGAATGGAAATTTCAGGGTTGATAAGCCGGGCTCTTTCCGCCATGGCCTCGGTTTTCATTCGTCCCACTTGCCCCTCGTAGGCATGGAGCTGCCGGTTGGTATTGGTGATGCAAATATCATCCAAATCCACCAGAAGAAGATGCCCTACACCGCTCCGGGCCAGTGATTCCACCACCCAGGTACCCACACCCCCGATACCGATGACTGCCACACGGGCTGACCGGAGTTTCTCCAGCGAGCCGTCCCCGAAGATCCTTTCCAGGCCGCCGAAGCGATCTTCATAGGTTTTTCCCGAAGGATTGCTCATTTACGTCCTCCGAGGTCTGTCCCCGAGGTCTGACCCTCTAAGGACTTTCCAGCCCATTCTTTGAACTTTTTAATCATTTTAGCGAAAGCTTCCACCCTGGTGGGGGTCATATTCTGATAAAATCCCAGGTCTTTTACGGGATTCCCCTCCCAGTTCAAGATTTCCTGGGGAGATGTCCCGGTAAAGAGGTGAACCAAGAGTGCTGTGAGCCCCTTGGGGAGAATCCCGTCGCTATCGGCGGAAAAGTATAATTTTCCATCCTTAAGGTCTCCCCGGATCCAGAGGGCAGAAACGCACCCTTCCACGTAAAATTCAAGGGTTTTAAACCTGGGATCCATAGGTTCTAGATCCCGTCCCATCTCCACCAAACTTTGGTAGCGAAGGCTCCAGGATCCGAGGATTTCAAAGTCCGATTTTATTTCGTTATAGCGGTGGTCGATTTCATTAGGTTCCAATTAGATTCCTTCTCCCTATTTCAAAAAACTTTACCATGAATTCTCCGGATGAATAAAGGCACGCCACTGTCACATAATAGTGATACAGTCCGCTAGATCCCTTCAAGTACGGAGTTTCTCATGAACTCCTGGTTAAAATTGGTATCATCACTTTCTTTATCTTCTCATTACTAAGCTGTGAAATGTTTTTACCAATAGTCAAAGAGATCATTCAAAATCCAGATATAAAGGTTCCACACGCCTACGTCTCTTTGGAATTGGTAAACTTCCCTGTGGCCGACGG
>CAZUXL010000095.1:3904-12909 GCA_964624355.1 uncultured Spirochaetales bacterium | reverse complement strand
CTATCGAAAATACAGTAAAAATGAAGAAATCTTAAAAGCTGTGAGCTGGGCGGGGGACTCTTGGTCACCCCCCCGGTTGTTAGCCGGGACCTATCAAATCCCCGGTAAAGTGGCCGAGAATCTCCATCCCGCCGAAGTCGCCCTGCTTATGGAATTGCCCCTTCCTCGGATTGCTGAAATTCTACTGGAGGGTTTAAAAGCCCAGGGAATTGTGGAGGTGGTGGGGAAGGATCCCCTGAGAATCCGGCTTTTGAGCGCCGCCTCCGCTTCCTTCCCCTGGGAAGAGAAATTTTTAGGGGCCTTTGACCCTGAAGGTCGGGTGCTTCCCGGTTTGATGGCGGATTTCTTTGAAGAGGCCTTGAAAAGTCTCCAGGAAAAAGTCTGGGATTGCGATATCGAGGCCACCAAAGCCTATTACAGGACTAAATTTGAAGAAGCCCAGGCCCCCTCTCCCACGGCCGTGCGCACCCCCGGGTCTTCGGGAATTTACCTCTACTACTGGTATGGTTATTCCCAAGTCAGCCGCAGGCCCCTGGGGAGTGAAAATTATGGTCTTCCCGAAGGAATGTCGGGGAATTATGCCCAGTTTATGCGTTCCTCCGCCTGTTTTTCCGGGTGTTTTACCGCCACCACCACGGGAACTGTGAACGCCTGCTATTCCGCCTGCCACAACGCTTGTCACGATGCCTGTCATAGTGCCTGCCATTCCGCCTGTCATAGCGCCTGTCACTCCGCCTGCCACTCTGCCTGTGTTTCCGGAGGGGCGAGATGAATGCCCTGGATCTGAGTTGGATCTATGGATTTTGGAAGGAGATGGCCCCTTTTGTGTTTCTTCGCCCCGAGGACCAGGTGGTCATTCTCCCTCCCAATAACGTGTACAAAGCCAACCCCACGGGGTTCAAACTATTAGAATTTTTGGAATCCGGGGGACGGTTTGAAAAACTACCCGGTTGGAATGAAGAAAGAGCCCGGGATGTGGATTTCTTTTTTCAGGATATAAAAATAGCCTCCCAGGGGGGGGAACCCCGATCCTTGAGTGTTCCTTATGGCTTTGATTTCACCACCCTCCCCATTTTGGGGGACATCGCCCTGACCTACCGGTGCAATAACCGATGCCTTTTTTGTTACGCGGGGTGTGGAAGCGGCACCTGTGGGCTCCCAAAAGGCTACAATCCCGATTTGGAAATGGGCACACGGGAGGTCAAACGGGTCATCCGCATCTTTAAAAAGGAAGCAAAAATACCCTTCTTCAGCTTCACTGGCGGGGAGCCCACCCTGAGAAAGGATTTGGAAGAGCTTATTTCCTACGCCTGTGGCAAAGGGCTTCGGGTGAATTTGATTTCCAATGGAACCCTCATCACTCCGGAAAGAGCCCAGAGCCTCCATAAAGCCGGACTCAGAACCGCCCAGATCAGTTTGGAAGCGGGGGAGGAGACTCTCCACGACCACCTTTGCGGACTCCAGGGTGCATTTTCCAGGACCCTTTCTGGGATAAAATCACTCCAAGCCGCCGGCATCCAGGTACAAACCAACTCCACAGTTACCTTGCTAAACCGGGAAAACCTCCTCGGCCTTCCTGATTTCCTTAAAACTATGGGAATTCAGCGGTTTTCCATGAATTTATTCATTCCCACAGAAAAATCCCCCCAATCGGAGGCCCTGTTTATTCCCTACAAGGATATCGGCCCCTTTGTGGACAGGATTAAATCCTTGGCTCAGGCCCAGGGACTGACTTTTTATTGGTATTCCCCCACACCCCTGTGCCATTACAATCCCATCGCCCGGGGCCTGGGGAATAAGAGCTGTGCCGCTTGCGACGGGCTGCTCCACGTGAATCCCCAGGGAGAGATTTTACCTTGCTCCAGTTTTTCCACCGGGGTCGGCAGTCTCCGCCGGCAAACTTTTAAGGAAATCTGGTTTTCCCCCCAGGCCCAGCATCATAAAATGAAAAAACACGCCCCGGAAAAATGTCAAAGCTGCGCCTCCTTCCTAGCCTGCCAAGGGGCCTGTCCCCTCTACTGGGAATACGCCGGCACTGAAGAATTGGAGGATGGAAGAAATGGATAATAAGTTCAAGTTTTTTACCTTTGGCCCATTTTTGCGCATGGGAATTTCTGGAATCCTTTGGACCCTCGGGGTAAGTCTACAACTTCGGTTCCCGGACTTTTGGTGGGCAGGATTGGCCTTGATTCTGGGGGGAATGGTCCCGTTGATCATGAAAAATATTTCCAATAAACCCCAGGACCAAGGGAAGGAAGACTGGCGGGGGGTAAGTATGGCGGAAGTGGACCGCCTGCAGGATGCTCTGACCCAATCTAAAAAGCTTCAGAAGAAATTTGGTTCACAGGGATGTCTTCTTTTTGCTCTCGGGGCGGTAATGTTCCTGGGGTTGTTTATGTTTATGGATGAGAATCCTTCCCTGGGGACTTTTTTCCTCGACAGTTCCTTATTTCTCTTGGCTGGGATCTTGGGCGGCCGGGTTCAAGTGTTTTACCCCGGGGAATTGGCCATGAAAATGGATGCCTTTTCACCGCTTATAAAGTTCCAATCCCCCGTGGATATTATTTTGACTCCCTATATTCGGTTTGATCAGGACGAGGTAGGGAAGGATATTCCTGAAGATCTCCGGTTCCAGATGGAAGCTAAAAGAAAACCCGAGGATTTTATCGGGGTTCAGTTTCAGGCTGCTATCAACAACGGACCAAATGGTGCCGTACCCTATATTTATGGGGTCTTTTTGACCAAGGGACAGGATGGTCCGGGGAGCCGGGCTTTAGGTGTCCCAGAAATCCCCGGTTATGTGGTGGAAAAAGGGGGGGATGCGCAGTACGGAACCCTGGTTGTCCGACAAGAAACCTCCGGTGGGGGCTACCATACTAACAAGGGAGATGTGGATAGACTCCTGAAAACCTGTACAGCCCTGGTGAAGAGTCTCAGCGTATCTTAAAATAGAGTAAGAAACGAGGACCGCCATGATAGTAGTAAAAAAAGACGGGGTGAATTTGATCATTATTCCCCAGGGAGATATGGTCAGTCAGGAATCCACCGGCTTTTTATCCGATGTGAAAAACCTGGATATGAAACCTGTAGAGAACTTGGTAGTGGACTTTTCCCAGGTATCCATGATTGATTCCATGGGGCTGGGGGCTCTCATCGCCATTCATAAAATTCTCAAAGAAGGGTCAAAAGTACTAAAAGTGAAGTCTATCCAGCCGGATGTTTATAAACTCATGGTAGCCATGGGACTGGATAGACACTTTTCCATCACAGGGATTTAAAGGGCGAATTGGGTTAGTTTAGTTTTTCGAAGTACCCCATATTTCGGTCATAGGAAAAAACCTCACCGGTTTCAATAATGTAATACCACCCATGGATTGTGAGGGTTCCCGCCTCCACTCTTTCCAAGATGTAGGGATAGGTGAGAAGGTTTTTCAGTTGTTCCACAATATTCATTTGCTCGGTGAGCCATTCCCGGGCTTGGGGATTGTTGTCTGGAACCTGATTGAGAACCCGGGCTTTGATGGGGGCGGCCAATTCCAGCCATTTTTTCGTATTGGGAATTTTTTTCATCTGTTCATCGGTGAAATATAAGGCAGCGCATCCCCCGCAGTTGGAGTGTCCACAGACGATGATGTTTTTTATATCTAAAATTTGAACGGCGTATTCGATGGCGCTGGTGGTGGCCACATACTCCTGGGTAAGGCGGAATCGGGGTACCAGATTGGCCACATTTCTCACCATAAAAAGCTCTCCGGGAAGACTTTTTGTCATCATTTCTGGGACAACCCGGGAGTCGGAGCACCCAATGAACAGGGTGTGGGGTTTTTGAATTTTGCTCAAATCCTGAAAGAGATCCTTGTGGTTTTCGAAGTCATTTTGGCGGAATTCCACCAGCCCTTCTAAGATTTTGTCTAGATCACCCACGAGTTATTTCCTTGCCCTGCGGGCTTTTATGGCATCTGCCAGAGTTTTGAGCACGGGAAGGGTGTCTTCCCATGACAAACAGGCATCGGTGATGCTCTTGCCGTATTCCAGAGTATTCAAAGGCCCTTCCTTTTGATTTCCGCCTTTCAAATGACTTTCGATCATCACCCCGAATATGGCCTTGCTCCCTCCGGCGATCTGCCGGGCGACTTCTGCGGCAGCCACGGGTTGAAGCATGTGATTTTTTTGAGAGTTCCCGTGGGAACAGTCCACCATCAACCGCGGGGACAGATCCGCCTCTTCCAGGTTTTTTGCGGCCTTGGAGACGTGGATTTCATCGTAGTTCGGTCCCGTTCCCGCTCCCCTCAGAATGATGTGGCAGGAGGTATTTCCCCCCGTGGCCACGATGGCCGCCACACCTTGTTTGGTCACGGAAAGAAAATGGTGAGGAATAGCCGCCGCATGGATGGCATCCACCGCAATTTTAATATTACCATCGGTGCCGTTTTTAAAACCAATGGGCATGGACAATCCCGAAGCCAGTTCCCTGTGAATCTGGCTTTCGGTGGTGCGGGCACCGATGGCCCCCCAGGATATGGTATCGGCGATAAATTGGGGGGAAATGGTATCCAGGAATTCGCAGGCGGCGGGAACTCCCTCATTCACCAGATCCACCAGAAGCTGACGGGCTACTCTCAGGCCTTTGTTGATTTGAAAACTTCCGTCCAGAAAGGGGTCGTTGATCAGACCTTTCCAGCCCGTCCGGCTCCGGGGTTTCTCAAAATAAACCCTCATAAGGATTTCCAGCTCCCCCAAATGCTCTTTTTTGGCCTCCAGGAGTTTTTTACTATACTCCAAGGCCGCCTTGGCATCGTGGATGGAGCAGGGGCCCACCACCACCACCAGGCGATCATCTTTTCCAGCCATGATGGCTTCCACAGCCTGGCGGGATTTTTTGACCACCAGTTTACCCGGTTCCAACAGGGGGATTTCTTCCATGAGAATGGCCGGGGGGATCAGGGGTTTGAGTTCTCTGATCCGAAGGTCGTCGGTGGTGTAAGGCATAATCGCTCCTGGGAAATTCTTTTGCGGAAGAATACCTCAGGTTCCCATGTTTTGCAATATAAAAGGGAAGAACGTGTTAGAATGGTTCTATGGGTTTTATGAAATTCGCATCAATCAGCTTTATTTTTTTGATTTTCCAGTCCTGCATTACCTTGGGGACTTTGGACTCGGGACCTCCTCAGCCGGCAGGAAACCTGGATCCCCTTCGTACTAAGGTTTTACAAGCAGCTCAGGATCTCCAGGGCAACCGCCCAGAAGCCCAGGTGACGGTGAAAGGGAAATCTTTTACTTTGGACTGCATTGGCACTGTGAGCGCAGCCTACTGGGGAGCCGGGGTGGATATCCGCAAGGATTTTGGCCGATACGAGGGCAATGGGGTGAGCCGGCTCTACCAATCTTTGGATAACCGGCGGATCTTAGCCCGCCATACCAAACCCCAGGAAGGGGACCTGATCTTTTGGGAAAATACCTGGGATAGAAATAATGACGGAATCGTGGGGAACGACGGCCCTACCCACGCCGGGTTGGTTATGAAGGTGGATCAGGACGGGACCATACATTATCTTCATGAAGACTATCTAAAAGGGGTGGTGGTTGCGGTGATGAATCTCAATAGACCTGGGGTCTATAAAGATGAGCTGGGAAAAACGCTTAATACGCCCCTTTATTTGGGTTCCTATCCCGGAAATCCCAAAAATCCCCCCAAGTTTCTCTCCGGTGATCTTTGGGTCGGTTTTGGTGGGGTCTCTGAGGTTGCCAAGATATTGGGAATCTCAGGGCTATGATAGGGGAGTGTTCGGAATCTTTGAGTTCAATATGGGGTATAAGAACGTGAAAACATGTGCATCTGTCCCACCTTTAGATCGATGAGGTGTAAAATACGGTCTTTTCTCGGGAAATTGTGTTATTTTTAAGATTTATTTTTTATAAATCAAAGCATAATTATCTCTCACATAGAGAGATATAAAAACACAAAGATTCGAGACACTAGTTATGATATAATACTTTCACGGTCTTTGGGACCAAAAATGTTACACTCAAGGTGATATATGAAAAATTGGCTATTTTTAGGAATTTTACTGGTTCTTTCTTCCTGTGCTTCCAATCCCGAGGTAATAGACCAGGATGTTCCTATTCAGGAAGCTCTTCCGTGGGTTTCGGTGGCGTCCCTTCAGGGGGATGCGGTAAATTTTTCTTTCAATCCTGCAGCTCTCATGGAAGGTCAAGATCTTCCGGAATCCGTTAGCCTGGCGGGAACATTTACCCACTGGAAAAACGATGCGGCCTTCGGTTTGACCCTAGATCCCATTTCCGGAATCTGGAAAGGATCATTTCCGCTGAAGATCATCGATGTGCCGGGGAACTCAGGAATGCCGGAGTTTCAATTCGTGGTGAACTATAATTCCCGGATTGGGGGTAATGTGGCTCCTCTGGGGGAATGCTGGGGTTCCAATTTTGTGGTGATCGTTCCTCCGGAAACCACGAGTTCATTGGCAGAGAAGGATCTTCTGAATAAAAAGCTCCGGGCAGAATGGGAAACCCAGGAGATGCTAAGCAATTTTCGGACCCTATCGGGAGGAAGTCTGGGTAATGGGATTCTGAACCGATCCTATCACCCCTTTGTTCCTTCCAAAGGCTATCCAGGAGAAAAAGAACGGCTTTTAGCGGTGCAAAAACTAATGGAGACCCGGGGGATTAACACCATTATTAACCTCACCGATTCTCCCGGTATTGCCAATTCTGCCCAGGTTTCTCCTTACTACAAAACGGTGATCGATAAAGGAAATGTGGACTTCGTGGTGACTGAATACAACACGGTGTACTACGAACCGGACCAGGGTGAGTTTGCCGGGCAAATAAAAGAAATTTTTTCCTTTATGTGGGATCATGAAGGGCCTTATTTGATCCATTGCCGTCTGGGAACCGACCGAACGGGGGTGATCACGGCTATTTTAGAAGCCTTCTCTGGGGTGGGTTGGGAGTCCATCAAGGTTGATTATGAATTGTCCAATCTCATGGGAATAAAAGAATATCGGTCAACAAGGCTATTGGAGTACTCTTTCACAAAAATGCTGGGTAAAAAGCCCGGGGAATCGAAAGATTTGGCGGCGGATATGAGGATTTTCTTGGTGAAGTCCGGGATCGCCGAGGAAACTTTAAATAAAGTTCTGAAAAATTTGACTCAGGTTCCTTGACAAAAGTTTTGCCATTGCATAATATGCTCACCACAAACAGCTTCGGCTGTCTTGCCTTCATAGCTCAGTTGGTAGAGTATCTCCATGGTAAGGAGAAGGTCACCGGTTCAAATCCGGTTGAAGGCTCTTTCTTTTTTATATATCCCAGGAGTTTAATATGGCAAAAAAATCAAAAGGCGCCACAGAGTTGATTGCTCTCGTCTGTTCCGAGACTGGCCTGAGGAATTACACTACTATGAAAAACCGGAGAGCGCATCCGGAGAAGCTGGAGCTTATGAAGTACTGTCCTAAGCTGCGGAAACATACTCTTCACCGTGAAGGGAAGATTAAATAAGGTCTTAGACACAGGTCAGTAGCTCCAACGGTAGAGCGGCGGTCTCCAAAACCGTTTGTTGGGGGTTCGAATCCCTCCTGACCTGTTTTTTTTATTTAGGAGCGGCAAATGAGCAAGCTTACAGGATTTTTTTCCGAAACCGTAGCCGAGATGAAGAGGGTCGTATGGCCCAGCTTTGATAAGGTTATGGATAATACAAAAGTGGTGATAATTTCTACTATTATTGTGGCCATATTTTTTGGATCTGTGGACCTCCTGCTAGCTCAGGCGGCCCGTTTCCTTTTCTAGAAAGGCGGTTCTTAGTGGCTCGGTCTTGGTACATTCTCCAAACATATTCCCAGTTTGAAAATCGCGTGGAGCGCAATATTCGTCTTCTTATGGAAGATGCCTTATTGGCTGCAGCGATTTTTGACATAAAGGTTCCGACTGAGCGGGTTGCCGAAATGAAAAACGGCAAACGTATCGAGAAAGAGGTCAAAATCTGGCCTGGTTACATTCTTCTTGAAATGGATCTGCCTGATCATGGATGGAAAGAAGTGGTCAGTCCTATCAAGCGTATTCAGGGTGTGAGTGGTTTTGTGGGTACCGTGGGTAACAATAAACCGACACCTATTTCCAACGATGAAGTAAAAACAATCCTTATGAGATCCGGAGATATCAAGGCTGATAAATCAGTCCTGGTTTCCCACAATTACAAAGAAGGGGATGAAGTACGGATTGCTTCTGGTCCCTTTGAGAGCTTCACCGGCAAGATTGAAGAAGTTAACGCCGAGAAGCAAAAACTACGGGTTATGGTGGGCATCTTTGGCCGTGCCACTCCTGTGGAAGTTGATTTTTCGCAAGTCGAAAAGGTTTAAAACCTATTCGTTGGGAGTTTTCCGTAGGAAAACGCTAATACCACATTAGGAGTGCCAATATGGCAAAGAAAAAGATTACTGCAATGGTCAAGTTGCAGTGTCCCGCGGGTAAGGCGACCCCTGCCCCTCCAGTTGGACCGGCCCTCGGTCCTCACGGAGTCAGTTCCCCCATGTTCGTTCAGCAGTTTAACGATCGAACGAAAAACATGGAGCCAGGTCTTATTATTCCAGCAGTAATTACAATTTACTCTGATAAGACATTCACCTTTATTCTGAAGACACCTCCCGCTTCCGTCCTGGTAAAAAAGGCTGCGAAGATCGAGAAGGGTTCTGCAGAGTCCCACAAAGTTAAAGTTGGAACATTGTCCAAGGCAAAATTGGAAGAAATTGCCAAGTTGAAAATGCCCGACCTGAACGCTGTAGATCTTCGCGGTGCCATGGCGATTATCGCTGGAACCGCCCGATCCATGGGCGTGGAGGTGGAAAAATGAAACACGGTAAAAAATACCTGGAATCCCTGACCAAGTACAATCCTGAAACTTTGTTCACTTACGACGATGCCGTCGCCACTGTTAAAAAAGTAGCCTTCGCAAAGTTTGATGAGACTGTGGAAGTTTCTGTTAAATTGAA
>CAZUXL010000095.1:0-3804 GCA_964624355.1 uncultured Spirochaetales bacterium | reverse complement strand
CGAGGACTCATGCCTAACCCTAAAACCGGAACCGTGACCAATGACTTGGTCGGCGCCATCAACGAACTGAAAAAAGGTCGTGTGGAATTCCGTGCGGATAAAACCGGCGTGGTCCATCTGGCTGTGGGTAAGGTTTCCATGACCGCTCCCATGATTAACGAAAACGTTCAGGTATTTATGCGTGAGTTGGAAAGAAAACGGCCTGTGGACCTCAAGGGTGAATACATCCGGTCCGTAGCCCTGTCTTCGACTATGGGACCTGGGGTTAAAGTTCAGTTTAAAAATTCTGCAGAGAAGAAATAAGGAGGTTCCCGATGAGCGACAAGAAAATTCAACCTTCAAAAGTCGAGGCCGTAAAAGAACTCACCGACAAGTTCGGTACTTCCAGCAGCTTCTTCTTCACCCATTACCGGGGACTCACCGTGGAGCAGATCACCAATCTCCGCAACCAACTCCGGAAGTTGAACACTGAATACAAAGTTGTAAAAAACAATTTTGCTAAAATCGCCTTTCATAATTCCAAGATCGACGCTGTGGATGAGTTCCTTGTGGGACCCACTGCTTTGGCCATGGTGAGAGGGGATGCGGGTCCTGTGGCCAAGGTTCTCGTGGACTTTATGAAAGAAGTGCCCACCTTGGAACTGAAAGCTGGATGGGTAGACGGATCTTTGTTCAATGCAAAGCAAGTGGATGCTTTTTCCAAGCTCCCAAGCAAATTGGAATTACTGTCCAGCTTGATGGGAACCATGAAGGCTCCAATGCAAAACTTTGTCTATGTGCTTAACGCTGTTCCCACCAAATTGGTGAGAACTCTTCAAGCTGTAGCAGACAAGAAAGCCGGAGAATAACTAAAAGCTTTTTTGTCCCCTAGAGGTAAAACTGTTAGAGTTTTTATTAGTAATCAAATCGGGTCAGTCTTCTAACGAAAGCCTGCTGTCCCGGTAAAAAAATAGGAGAAGGTAATATGGCCCTTTCTAACGTAGAGATTTTGGACGCAATCGCAAACATGACCGTCCTTCAGGTTTCTGAGCTTGTAAAAGCTATGGAAGAAAAATTTGGTGTAACCGCTGCTGCCCCTGTGGCCGCTGCTGGTCCTGCTGCTGTGGCAGCTGGTCCTGCTGCTGAAGAGCAGACCGAGTTCGACGTCATTCTGAAAGCCGCTGGCGAGAAGAAAATTGACGTGATCAAGGTTGTTCGGGAAATCACTGCTCTTGGTCTGAAAGAAGCCAAGGAACTGGTGGAAGCCGGTGGAAAAGCTGTGAAAGAAGGAATCGCCAAGAAAGATGCCGAAGAAATCAAGAAGAAATTGGAAGCTGTCGGCGCTCAGGTTGAGATCAAGTAATTTTTCTGAAAAATTGCTTTTCTTATTTTAGTTTCTCTAAGCCGCCAGGGGTCCAAAGGCCCTTGGCGGCCTATTTTGTCAGGGGGTATAAATGACAACACGTCCGAGAGATGTTGAACGTGTCTACATCGGCAAAGAATATTACGAAGTCTTTGACCTGCCGGATCTCATTGACATCCAGCTTTCTTCTTATGAAAAGTTTCTCCAAAGGGAGACCATGCGAAATGGCGATCCCCTGAAACGCCAGGGTATGGAAGAAGTACTGCAGGATACATTTCCCATTGAAAGCCAAAACGGCGATCTTGTTCTGGAATATGCAGGGTACTATCTCGATGAGAATGCTCTGAAGTTCACTGAAACAGAATGTAAAAATAAAGGTTTGACGTTTTCAATTCCTTTAAAAGCAAAAATTAACCTATTTTTCAACTCCACAGGGGAAATCAGACAGAAAGACATCTACATGGGTGATCTTCCTCTGATGACCGACAGGGGTACATTTATTATTAACGGCGCTGAGCGGGTGGTGGTTAGCCAGATTCACAGATCCCCCGGTGTTGTATTTTCCCAGGAAAAGGGAGTTTACTCATCCCGCATCATCCCCAATAAGGGTTCCTGGCTTGAGTTTGAAATCGACAGTAAACGCGAGTTGATCTACGCCAAGATCGACCGAAAAAAGAGAATCCTCGCCACCCTGCTCTTACGGGCTCTGGGACTCTCCAGCCGGGAAGAAATCATACCTTTCTTCTACGACACAAAAACCCTCACATTGAAAGATACCAAAGATTCCAAGGAGAAACTGGTCAACAGTATTCTTGCGAAGAATATCCACGTGATGGAGGATGGGGTTAACAAAAAGCTTTTCAAAGCTGGTACGAAACTCCATGCCCATGAATTGGATGAGCTGGTTCACAAAGGCGTGAAAGAGATCACCATCATCGACGAAAGTCGGGCAAAACAGAAAGAAGAAGGATGTAACTATCTTTCCAGTAAAATCATTCTGAATTGTTTCGAACGGGAAGATGCTAAACTCTCCAAAGAAGCCAGTGAATTGGACGAACCCACCCGGGAAGATGCTTTATCCGCGGTTTATGCAGTCCTCCTCCCCGGTGAACCCATTTCCTACGAAGCGGCAGAAAAAGATCTCCAAATGATGTTTTTCAACCCCCGCCGTTACGACCTCGGTCGGGTAGGGCGGGATAAACTGAATAAAAAGTTCGGTTACACCATTCCTGTGGAAGAAACCATTCTGACCCGGGAAGACATTGTGAACACCATGCTTCACCTGGTGAAGGTGTACAACGAAGATTCCAAGCCTGATGATATCGATCATTTGGGAAATCGTCGGGTGCGTTCCGTGGGCGAACTTTTGGCCAACGTGATGAAAACCGCCATGACCCGGATGGAACGAATTGCCAAGGAACGGATGACCCTCAAGGAAAATGAGACCCTCAAACCTCAGGATCTGGTGAGTATCAAGCCCGTCGTCGCTGCCATTAAGGAATTCTTTGGTTCCAGCCAACTTTCCCAGTTCATGGATCAGGTGAACCCTCTTTCCGAACTGACCCACAAACGGCGTTTGAACGCCCTCGGACCAGGGGGACTCTCCCGAGACCGCGCTGGCTTCGAAGTTCGTGACGTTCACTATACCCATTACGGGCGCATGTGTCCCATTGAAACTCCCGAAGGTCCGAACATCGGTCTTATCGTTTCTTTGGCTTCTTATACCCAGGTCAATGACTACGGTTTCTTGGAAACACCTTACCGTAAAGTTGTAAACGGAAAGGCGACCCGGGAAGTGGAATATCTCTCTGCTATCGATGAAGAGAAGTATTACATCGCCCAGGCGACTGCCCCCGTGACCGCCGACGGAACTTTCAAAGAAGAAGCCGTTGCCGTACGAAAGTCCGGAGATTATTCCACCCGTGCCCCGGAAATGATCCAGTACATGGACGTGTCTCCTAAACAGATTATCTCTGTTTCGTCTGCGCTGATTCCTTTCCTGGAACACGATGACGCCAACCGGGCCCTCATGGGTTCGAACATGCAACGTCAGGCTGTTCCTCTGCTTTTCCCAGCTCCTCCCCACGTGGGAACCGGTATGGAAGCGAAAGCGGCCTATGATTCCGGTGTCTTGTTGAAAGCAAAACGGGAAGGAATTGTGGATGTCTGTAGCGCCACTGAAATTATCATTAAACCAGCGGCTCCTAAGTTTGAGGGAGATGTGGATACCTACGTTCTGAGTAAATACTCCCGAACGAACCAGGATACCTGCTTCACCCACAGACCTGTGGTACGCCGGGGTGATCCTGTGGTGAAGGGGACAGTTCTTGCGGACGGTCCTGCTACCTACAACGGTGAGCTTGCTCTGGGTCAAAACCTCCTCCTGGGCTTCGTTCCCTGGAATGGATATAACTACGAGGACGCCATCCTGATCTCCGAAAGAGTGGTGAAGGAAGACATCT
>CAZUXL010000094.1:0-12942 GCA_964624355.1 uncultured Spirochaetales bacterium | reverse complement strand
ATGACATCTTCAGCGGGATTAACCCGGGCACCCGCATTGAACACTGTTTTCCCATTGACCCGGATCTTACCCTTCTCAATGACTTCCACAGCACCCCGTCGACTGGCTACACCAGCCCTGGCGATAAATACTTGGAGACGGATAGTTCCATCCGGTCCCTCTTCTGATTCTTTATGATTCGAGTTCAAATTTTTCCCTCTCGGTGTCATCGAGTTTCGGTAGGTCCGCAATGGAACTTAGACCGAACATCTGTAAAAATTCCCGGGTGGTCCCAAACTGGGAAGGTTTCCCGGGAGCGTCTTTTTTCCCCACTTCTTTTATAAACCCCTTATCCATCAAGAGTTTAATCATGGGGGCGGAAGCCACCCCACGGATGCTTTCAATCTCAGCTCGGGTAAGCGGCTGGGAATATGCAATAATGGAAAGGGTTTCCATGGCGGCTTTAGAAAGTTTGTCATCACTTTTTCGGCCGTAATTTTCTTTTAAATGTTCCCAAAGTTCTTTTCTGGGAACCAGGGAATAGCCCCCTGCAGCTTCAGAAAGTTCCAAACCAGAGTCGGGCTTTCCGAGTTTATCTTGAAGCTGAAGAAGGGCTTCCATGACCACTTCCTTCGACAAACCCGATATTCTAGCAATTTTGCGAGCTTCCACAGGCTCATTTTCTAAAAATAAGATGGCTTCGACAATGGCAATTTCCCTATCAAGACTCATCATCATCCCCCCTCTGATCTTGGATCCTGGCTTTTATTTGGATATCTCCGAAAAATTTATTCTGAAAAACGATAATTTTTCGACCTTTTACCAATTCCAAGATGGCAAGAAAAGAGCAGATCACGTCCATGATGGAGTCCGGATGGGAAATGATATCCACAAAATTGACCGCTTCTCTGGATTCCAGGAGCTCATAAATGAGACTAACCTTCTCGTTTACAGACACTTCTTCATAAAGGTTGATAACCCGCTCCGGAGTCATTCCTTTCATCAGTCCCATGAAGGTTTTTAACAGATCCCAAACTTCAATTTTTTCCCAAAGATCGTCGTTATCGTCGAATGGGAGAATTCTTTCTTTTTTCTTCCTTTCTAGGATCATTTCAGCTTCCGCTTCCTGGTCTACCATGAGAGCCGTAAGCTTTTTATACTTCTGATACTCTATAAGTTTAGCCACCAATTCTTGCCGAGGATCTTCCATTTCTTCTTCCAGATCAATTTCCACAGGAAGGAGCATCCGGCTTTTAATATAGAGAAGAGTGGCCGCCATGGTATAAAATTCGGTGATATTTTCCAAATCCATCCGAGTCGCCAGTTCCATATAATGAAGAAACTGTTCGGTGATGAGGGCAATGGGAATATCATAGATATTCACTTCATTTTTCCTGACCAGAAAAAGGAGAAGATCCAGAGGCCCCTCGAAATCATCGAGTTTAAAAAACTGTTTACCCTTTTCAGGAGAGGAAATATCGCTCATTCAGGGGGTCATAATACCCTGTTTTACCCCAGAGGTACAACTCCCTGATCCCCCAGATTTTCCAGCAGGTCTTTTAGCCGCACTCCTGAGTGTGGCAGAACCAAGTTTGGTTCTAAATCCACCAGGGGTCGAAGGACAAAAGCCCTGTTTTCTAAACTCGGATGAGGAACCGTCAATCGGGGTGTGGAAATGATCCTTTCACCGAAAAGAATCACGTCTATGTCCAAAGTACGAGGGCCTTTCCAGCGTGTTCTCCGCCTTTGAGCGAGGTTTTCCAACACTTGGCATTGATCCAATAGATTCTCGGGAGTGCCTTGAAAGGAACCACAGACCGCCAGATTTATAAAATCCGGCTGATCTAGGTTTTCCAGGGGTTTAGTTAAATACCTGGGTGAAATTTTCATCTCCCCAAGTATTTTTTTTAAAGATGTTAATGCCGAGTCCAGGATTTCCTGGGAATTACCCAAGTTAGATCCAAGACTCAGGTACACTAGGGAATTCAAAACAATTCATCTCCCCCGCTCTCTTCCACTACTAAGGCCTTTGCTGGAGATTTTGGGACAGATGCAGGTTTAGTCGTGACTTTTTCTCCCAGTTCTTTTTTAACCGTGACCGCAGGTGCTCCATTGGCGGGATATTTGTGGGGGAAAATTTTTGTTCTCACTTTTAGTTCCACTTCCTGAAGAATCTTGGGATTAGCCGCCAGATAGTCCCGGGTATTATCCTTTCCTTGTCCGATTCTTTCCTCTCCGTAGGAGTACCAAGAACCGCTTTTATTAATAATTTCGTATTTCACCGCCGCATCTAAAAGGGAGCCCTCATAACTTACCCCTTTTCCGAAGATGATCTCCATCTCAGCCTTTCTGAAGGGAGGTGCCACTTTATTTTTTACTACTTTAACACGGACTAAGTTTCCAATGGCATCTTCATTGGTACCCTTGGTCAAAGTTTCTATTTTTCTCACATCCAAGCGGACCGAAGCATAAAATTTCAGGGCGTTTCCCCCGGTGGTGGTTTCCGGGCTTCCGAACATGACCCCGATTTTCATTCGAATCTGGTTGATGAAAATCAGACAGCAACCGCTTTTAGAAATGATGGCGGTTAATTTCCGCAAGGCTTGACTCATAAGCCGGGCTTGAAGACCCACGTGGCTGTCACCCATCTCTCCGTCTATTTCCGCTTGTGGTGTTAAGGCCGCTACGGAGTCCACGACGATAATATCCACCCCGCCGGAACGAACCAGGTTTTCAACTATTTCCAGTGCTTGTTCCCCGGTGTCCGGTTGACTGACCCAGAGGTCATCTATTTTTACACCCAAGGCCTTAGCGTAGGCCGGATCCAAAGCATGTTCCGCGTCGATAAAAGCCGCGATTCCGTTGGTTTTTTGAGCTTCGGCGATGGCATGGAGGGCCAAGGTTGTTTTACCGGAGGATTCGGGGCCAAAAATTTCAATAATTCTTCCCCGGGGATAACCGCCGACTCCCAGGGCTTCGTCTAACATGATAGACCCTGAAGGAATTGTCTCGATCCCCTGGCCAATGGAAGAATCTCCCATTTTGATCAAGGACCCTTTTCCAAATTGTTTTTCAATCTGTAGGCGGGCGACTTCCAATGCTTTCAGTTTATCTTCCGATGCCACCGGTACGAAGTCCGGAGTTTTTTCTTTTGCCATTTTACACCTCGTTACACAACGGAAGGGAACGCCCACCCCCTGTGCTTGATTTAGTTTGACCTATATTTGAAAATATAACAATAGTACTATACAAATGTTAGCCAATTATTAATTTTCAATGACCTTCAGGATCTTGACAGAATTCTTCCATAATTTTTTCTACGATAAGAAAGGCTCCCGGACAAATGAGGGTGTTGTGGGCCAATCTCACCAAGTGCCTTTGGATATTATGATCTTGGGTATAGGGAAATTCTTCACAGGAAAGGGGACGCTTTTTGTAAATATTGCAACTATTATCCAACTCTAAAAAAGGACAAGGAACGGTTTTAAGATCGTATCCCGCCGCATCCACATCGGCTTTCAAATATTCGGCCACAAATTCCCCGGGGGTGGTTCCGATTTCTTTGGCGATGATCTTCACATCCTTATCCCTAAACCGAGGTCCTAAGACCCTGCAGCAGTTGCCGCATTTTAAACAATCAATTTCTGCAAAAACTTCGTCGTGGTAATCAGCCACGATATGATCAAAGTTTTTCTTATTTAGTTTTGAGAGAAAGAGCATTTGCCTCTGGATCTCTTTTTGTTGAGATTTGCTCTTTTCCAGGATTTTTTCGTACTCAGGAATCATGAGCGTTATGGTAATGGAAAGCGGCATAAACCACAAGGGTCGGAGATGTGGTAAAATAGGGTTATGTTAAGTACTAAATTTGACCAGGCTTTGCTTATGGCAGCAGAGCTCCATAGAAAACAGGTAAGAAAATCCACCGGTGCTCCTTACCTCACCCACCTTCTGGCGGTGGCAGTTCTCGTTTTGGAGAATGGGGGATCGGAAAGTGCCGCCATAGCCGCCTTATTACACGACGCCGCAGAGGACCAAGGCGGGCGAAAAACCCTTGAGACTATTGCACAAAATTTCACGATGGAAATTGCCCAGCTTGTGGAGGATCTCTCCGACAGCCTCGAAGATACAACCGGAGCTCTGGAAAAGACGGACTGGAAAGAGCGAAAAGTATCCTATTTAAAAGCCCTGGCCTCCCATTCCCCCGACGCCCTCCTTATAAGTTTTTGTGATAAATTTCACAACTTGGAAAGTCTTGTTCAAGCTCTTGAAACAAAAAAAGAGTTGGCGTGGGAACTTTTTAAGGGGAAAAAAGAGGGGACCAGGTGGTACTACCAGGAACTTGACCAGGTATTTTCCACCAAACCCCTCCCGCCCTATCTTTTTAACCGTTGGAAATTTTTACTCCAACAAATACAAATTTCTTAATTTGAGACCCTAGCTCTCATCTTCTGCGAGGGTAATCAAAAAATCTTTATCCGTTAGGGTAAAAAGGGAGGCCTTGGAAGGGTTAAGGACAATCCCATACCCCTGGGCTTGGGAATCAGACCAGGATTTCTTTCGTAGTCCAATACAGGTTTCCCCTCTTCGTAACGCCAAAGCACATAATTGTCCAAAACTCAGGGTACCTGGGGTGTCCGTAAATAATGAAAGGGGTTTTAGATAAATTTCATTGCCAGCGGAGCTGAAGAGGTCTTCGTAGACCTTGTAGACCATGGGTGAGTCTGAAACCTGGGCATATATTTTTGAAACAAACTGATTCGTGATGAGAAAATCCCTAACCCCCGCGTCTTCTATAAGTTGGGTATTTTCCGAATCTGCCACCTCTGTTATGAGCTGGGTTTTCACCCGGGAGTCTTTAAGATCTTTGAAATAGAACCGGAAAGCCAGGAGTTCAGTGATGGTTTCCGCATCTCTTACTTCTGCTTCCCCTTCGTCTGTGGTCAGTAAAATAACATTGTCATACTTTTCTGGCTGTAATTCCTGGAGAACCCCCAGCTTTTGGATATCAGCCTCGATCAAACTGATAAGCACTTCAGGATATTTTTTTTGCAGGAATGAAATTTGATCACGCATTTCTTCAGGGGCTTCTCTTATGATGACTTCCAAAGATGATCCCTTTGGCAAATACCCGGCGTATTCTTCAATCACGATGGGGGCCTTTCTGTTCCATCCCACCAGTAGTTGTTTCTCTGGTTTTTTATCCAAGGGAGGGAGTTTTGAAGCCGGAGGGATGGTAGGGATTGGTGCCTCCTGGGACATTTTAATGGTTGAATCATCCTCAGCTAAAATTATGACTTCGTCTGTTTTATCGATCATAAAATCAGAGGGGGGGTTGAGTCTGAGGGTCCCGTCGGATTTTTTCACCCCTAGCACCGTGGATTCGTCAAAGAGAAATACTAACTTCTCATAGGTAATCCCCCCAGAACTGATCTGAGCTAAAGGAAAATGATAAATTTCACTTCCTGAGAATCCCACCAATTGATCATAAATATGAGCCAATCCGGAAATACGGGAGGTTTGAACGATGAGCTTGGATAGGAATGAGTTTTCATCTATCACCACCACCTGTGGATGGATTTTTCTCGCCAGCTCTGCTTTCGCTGGAAGGTGAAATTCCACAATCAAGGGGGGAACCGGGCCGGCCCCGCAGCAGGAGACCACTGCCATTAAAGTTTTTATTTGCCGGGCATCAGCTAAGGTTTTTTCCTCCATGGGGGATTCATCCGCCGCGGTGCTTAATAGGATGACAGACTTGGCCCGACTCACCGATACCATGGATAAAGTTTTAATATTGGAGGTGGATCCGCTTCTGGTAACCAGTTTTGTTTTTTTTATTTTTCCCAGATGGTCCCTAAAATAATCATCCATCTCATCCTTTTCCTGGTCTGCCAGCACCACAATGGAAGGATTTTTTTCCGATTCGTTGGCAATGAGGAGCTCTCTAATAATCTCTAAAACCCTATCTCCAAAACCAAGGATCAGGGTATGACCTGATTCCACAACTTGGCTTTTACCTTTTCTCAGCTGGGTTAGCTTGGCCTCAAAGAGACTCGTGATAAAAGCCACTAGACTGGAAAAGAGAACTAGGCCAAGAAAGATGGTCACGATACCCAGGATTATTTCCACCCAGGAGCCGTTCCCATCCTCCGCCACGGCGCCCGCATCGGAAATTTGAAGAAAGACCCGCCACATTTGGTCGGTCCAAGATAAGGAAGAGGTTTCTGGAAAGAATGTGGCCGTAACCAGGCGAAACCCCGACATAAGGACAAAAGCCCCTAAAAATAAGAGAATAAGCGCTAAAAAAACCGAAAGTCCGCCTTTGGACATGAAGTTATCAAATCCATACTTTAATTGTTCCCGAAACCGGGGTTTGTTATTACTCATAGAAATATTTTCAATCATCAGCGGAAAAAGTCAATAATAACAATTTTTTGTAAATTTGACTTCCTTCCAGTTCTTATCTAGTTTAATTCCATGGCAAATCTGATGCGGGTGGAAAACCTGAAAAAAACCTTTGGTACGCTGAAGGCTGTGGATGGAATAAGTTTCGGTCTGGAACAGGGACAATGTTTTGGACTCCTGGGGCCTAATGGGGCAGGGAAAACAACGACTATTGAAATGATGGAAGGAATCCAAGTACCCTCCTCCGGGGTGGTCTATTTTCAAGAGAAACCTATTGACCGTCATTTTAAACAAAAAGTAGGAATTCAGTTCCAGTCCACCTCCCTGCCGGAATTTATCACCGTGAAAGAAACCTTGGAACTCTTTTCTTCTTTTTATCCCCATCCTAGGCCCTTAAAGGAAGTGGTAGAGCTTTGCTCCCTGGAGGATATTCTCACCCAAGACAACCAAAAACTTTCCGGGGGCCAAAAACAAAGGATGCTTTTGGGATTAGCCATCCTTCCAAGACCGGAAATGGTATTTCTTGATGAGCCCACCACTGGCCTGGACCCGCAAGCCCGTAGAAACTTCTGGGATCTTATTAGAAAAATAAAATCCGAGGGAACGACCATTCTCCTCACCACCCATTATATGGATGAAGCACAAATCCTATGTGATCAAATTGCCATCATGGATAAGGGAATTGTATTGGAATTGGACACGCCCCATAAATTGTTGGAAAAACACTTTCAAGGGGCTCTTATCAGACTACCCTTAGATTCATTGAAACCAGAGACCGCGAAAAAACTAGGCCTTACCCCAGGGATAGCCAGTGTAGATGTGGTAGCGGGCTTATGGGAGGTGGATGCGGTGAATATAGATCCTGCGGTAAAGGCTCTTTTAAAAGAAGAAATTCCTCTGGAGGGTCTGTCCATCCATAAACCCAACTTAGAAGACCTTTTTATCAAACTCACAGGAAACACCCTTCGGGGATAGGGAACACTTATGATATTTAAACAATTTTCATCCATGGTAAAAGCCCGGTCCATGGAATTTATCCGGGATAAAGCCAATCTGGTATGGTCTTTGGTTTTTCCAGTAATTTTGGTCGGAGGACTTGCCCTGGCTTTTTCTGGAAATGGAGATAAAGTTTTTAAAATAGGGATCATTGGAAATCCTGAAACAGCATCCCTGACATCCATAAATGAAATAGAATTCATTACCTACCCCGATGAATTGGATACAAGGAAGAATGCGGAAAAAAAGCTCCTCCAGCACCAACTAGACTTACTCATCGATCCCATAAGTAAAACTTATCAAGTGAATTCTGAAAGTTCAAAAAGTATTATGGCGGAGAGGATTCTAAAAGCAGAACTTCCAGAATATTCGGGAAACCAATTGAATGGAAAACCCATCCGCTATGTGGACTGGGTAGTACCGGGAATCATTGGTATGAATATGGTTTTTAGCACCCTTTTTGGAGTGGGGTATGTCATTGTCCGGTATAGAAAAAATGGAGTACTGAAACGTTTAAAAGCCACACCGGTAGCGGCCCTTAATTTTCTCAGCGCTCAAGCCTTTAGTAGGTTAGTCATCGTTTTGAGTACAACCTTGGTGGTATTTCTAGGAACAAATCTGGTTCTCAAATTCACCATGAACGGTTCTTGGTTGGATCTTTTAATTCTCTATACTCTGGGTGTTTCTGCCTTAATATCCCTGGGTCTGGTGATCGCCTCCCGGTTTAAAAATGAAGAAGTGACCAATGGCATCATTAACCTTCTCGTTTTTCCCATGATGCTCCTCTCGGAAGTCTTTTTCTCCTTAGAAGGGGCACCGGATTGGCTAAAACAGGGGGCGCAATTTCTTCCCCTGACTCCCCTGATTGATGGAGCCCGAAAGATCATGTTAGATGGTGCAGGTCTGTGGGATCTCCTACCGCAAATGGGCATATTGGGTGGCATTACGGTGATTTGTCTCTTTCTCTCTGCTAAACTTTTCAGGTGGGATTAGATTTGTCTTAACCCCTGGAAATCTTCTTTCAGGGGTTTTTTTCTCTTAAAAGTCGTGATGAAAATGCCCCATTTAGCCCGAAGCTTAGGAGCTCATACCAACCATTAAAGAGTATTCAACAAATTCATCATTTCCAGGGCGCTTAAAGCAGCTTCCCACCCTTTGTTTCCAGCTTTCAATCCTGCTCTTTCCAAAGCCTGTTCCACCGTGTCACAGGTGAGGACTCCAAAAAGAATGGGAACGCCAGTCCTTAAGCTTTCCTGGGCTACCCCTTTGGACACTTCTGAAGATACATATTCAAAATGGGGTGTGGATCCCCGAATGACCGCTCCCAGGGTGATGACCGAGTCATATTGTTTACTTCCAGCGAGTTTCCCGGCTACAAATGGAATCTCATAGGCTCCGGGAACATAAGCCAGGGTGATATCTATTTCTGCTACTCCATGACGGATAAGTCCGTCCTTGGCTCCCTCGATGAGCCTACTGACTACCAAATCGTTGAACCTAGAGGCCACCAAAGCCACTTTTTTTCCTTTTCCGTCAAAATTTCCTTCTAATACTTTCATTTTTATCTCCTATAATATATGTCCGAAACGGACTTTTTTGGTTTCCAAATATTGGCGATTCTGATCCACAGGGGCAATGATCAGCGGAAGTATTTCATTGACCTTGATCCCATATTTTTCCAGAGAAACTACCTTTGCGGGATTATTCGTGAGCAGGCGAATGGTTGTCCAACCCCAAGATTTTAATATTTGGGCTGCTTCCCAATAGTCCCTTCCATCGGCAGGTAAACCCTGGAGAACGTTGGCCTCCCAGGTGTCGTACCCCTGTTCCTGAAGACTATAAGCTTTTAGTTTGGCTTCCAAACCGATTCCCCTGCCCTCCTGGCGGAGATAAATGATTGCACCCTTGGGCTCTTTACCTATGAGATCCATGGCGAGTTCTAGTTGTGGACCGCAGTCGCACCTTAGACTGGAAAACAAATCCCCCGTCAGGCATTCAGAATGAACCCTCACCAGAGGAATTTCCAATTCCAGATTTTCTTTATCCCTTTTTAATGACAAGGGGGCTTGATGACTGAGGCCACTATGCATGGTCAAATCAAAATCCCCCCTAGGGGTAGGAAGACAAACCGTATTTAAAGGAACGACTATTTGTTCTTTTGTTTTTCGGTAAAGTACCAATTGTTCCACAGAAATCAGGGGAAGGTTATATTTCTTGGCTATATTTTCCAATTGGGGAAGTCGTGCCATGGTCCCATCAGGATTTAAAATTTCACAAAGGATACCCACAGCAGATAGTCCGGCCAATCGACACAAATCCACCGTGGCTTCCGTATGCCCCCGGCGTTCTAAAACCCCTCCATTTTTTGCAATTAAAGGAAACACATGTCCCGGCCGGGCGAGATCGGCAGGTATAGTCTTTTGGTCTGCTAATGCGAGAAATGTAGCACAGCGGTCGGAGGCGGAAATTCCTGTAGTGGTACCGTGAATATAGTCCACGCTGTCGGTGAAGGCCGTACCGTGGAGAGATGAATTCCCCTGGGGAATTTTCAAATTTAAAATTTCTGCCCTAGAGCTATCCAAGGCGGCACAAATAAGTCCGCACCCCTCTCGGGAGAGAAAATTCACAGTTTCAGGAGTGGCAAGGTCGGCAGAGAGAATAAAATCCCCCTCATTTTCCCGGTCCTCATCATCCACTACGATAATTATTCCCCCTTTTCTTAGGGCTTGTAGTGCCTCTTCGATGGTATTCATTTCAGTACCCCCAAGTTCTCAAGGTTTCCATATTCAAACCGTCACTGGGGCTTGAAATCCTATTTCTCATTAAAAGGTCCGTCTCCAAATTAACCCTTTGACCGATACGGGCGTATTTCAACGAGGTGTTTTCCCGGGTATGAGGTATTATATTAAGAGTGCAACCCGTGGGATGAAGGGAGGATATCGTTAGACTGATTCCCTCTACGGAAAGGGAGCCTTCACAGAGAATCTGAGACTGTATTTCCCGGGGAACCTGGAGAATGAGTTTCCAAACCATACCGCTTTGCATCCATGATAAAATTTTCCCCTGGGCGTTTACGTGTCCGGATACGAGGTGACCATCCAGTCTCCCGTCCACTCTCAGAGCTCTTTCCAGATTGATTGGTGATTGAATTGCCAGGGATCCCAGGGTCGTTTTTTTTAAGGTATCCCCCACGGCCTCCACTTGAAAAGTCGTTTTTCCACAGTGAATTACTGTTTGACAAACTCCGTTTACGGCTACAGAATCTCCTATTTTTATTTGGGGAGAGATGGCAGGGGCTTCAATTTCTAACCGGAAACCTTGTACTCCCGCTTGAGACTTTTTCAGTCGTCCCACCTCTTCTATCAGACCTGTAAACATCGGGTTCCCTCCTGAATTCCGGACAAGAGAAAATCACTCCCGTAGGTTTTAATTTTTAGATTTGTCAGTTCCAATGCTTGGGCGATGGTATCTCGACCCAAATTACCAGGAATATTTTTACCTGCCCCTAAAATTTTTGGTGCGATAAAAACGGAAATTCTATCCCAAAATCCGGCTCGTAACAGGGAGTTATGGACCTCTGCGCCCCCCTCCACCAAGAGGGAATAAAAACCCAGGTCAAAAAGTTTTTTTGTTAACATTGCCCAGTTTCCCATTTCCCATTCCACCACCCTACCTGGAACTAAGGACTGCGCCTGCTCCCAAGGTAGAGATCCGGGGGTGGCGATCACCCAGGTTTGATCATTGTAATCATCGGTGAAAATTTTAGAGGCCTCTGGTAAAGCCTTTTCCCCGGAGAGGATGAACCTAGCAGGCCAGGGAACTCCTTGGTTTAAGGGAAGAAGACTAGGATTATCATCCCTTAGGGTTCCCGAGCCTATTAATACCCCATGATGAAGGGCTCTCAGTCTATGGGCTTCTTCCCTGGCTTGGGCACAAGTTATCCAACGGGAGCTCTTATCCTTGGCTGCTAATTGACCATCCAGAGTTTGGGCCCATTTGAGGTGGATGGTCGCCCGTTTTTCTAGAATCCATATTTGAAATTCTTTTATGAGATCTAAGGCTTCACTGGTATCTTCTGCCAAGGTAACTTTTATACCTGCTTCCCGGAGCATCACGGCTCCTTTTCCCGCAACCGCAGGATTAGGGTCTAGACAGCCAATAACCACATGAGTGAGACCTTCTTTGATGATTCTCTGAGCACAGGGGGGGGTTCGCTTTCCTGGTCCTTCGTGACAGCAAGGTTCCAAAGAAACATAAAGTGTAGCTCCCACAGGTGAGTAACCCTTTGATTTGAGGTCCTCTAAGGCTGCTGCTTCTGCGTGGGGTTCCCCAGGGCCTAAATGAACACCGGTTCCTAGGATCTTTCCCTCACGAATTATGAGGGCTCCCACCGGCGGATTAGGGGCAGTACGCCCCCAAGCCGAGCGGGCTAGAGAATAAGCCTGCTCCAAAAATAAAGAGTGATTCATAGCATCCCCAGGGGCGGGGGCCGTTGGAAAAAAGTCCCCATACGGAAACCTGTTGCGGTGATTGAATAGTCAGTTCCAGGCAGATTAGCCTAGAGCTGTTCGGACAGACCTAGCCCATGGGGTAGAACTTTCCAAAAATATCTGTTTGATCTTTTTCCATCCGGACTATACCGTCGGCATCGGAGTTCCACCGATTCAGTCGACCACCGCTAGGTCGAGTTGCGGGCTATACCGCCGGTGGGGACTTCGGAGGAATTACTTCCACCGTCACCCCGCCCCAAAGATCACAGGGACAGTATTGGGGCAAACAAGATTTTGGTCAAGAGGTAGTTACAATGTGAAACTAAAAACTCCCACTGAGAAAAAGGGAAACTTGGTCCCTCCAGGTCAACAGGAAGAGATCACCAGGGTCCGTGGCCTCATCCCTCCACTGCCCCGCCCTTCGGTAGCCCATGCCTAGACTGAGGTTCGGATCCAGGTTCCAGATCAGATCTGTGGATCCTAAATAAAACCCCGATTCAGGACCTGTGTGGAGGGAAAATCCCAGGGAAATTTTCTCCGTCAGGGGAATTCCTGAAAATCCCAGGTATCCATAATGCTTTCTCAGGTACCCCAAGCTAAGTCCTGAGGGCGGTACAAAAAGAGCTGTGGTTGAATTTTTCCAGGTTTTCCAGGATTTCCATAATAGGTCCATTTCAGAGGAGTCAAAACCATCCCCTTGGTAGTGGTACTCTCCCAGAACCGTGACAGTTCCGTTTAACCAAACAGAAAGGGAGATCTGAACTCCAGCGCTGCCGGTTATATTTATTCCCTGCTCTGAGGCAAACCAAGTAATTGTTTGGTTGTCCAGTCCTGATTTTAAAACCCAATCCCTATCTCGTGAACCTTTTAACTGCATTTCACCATAGAATCCAAACCACTCAGAAAACCAAGATGCGGTAATAAAACCAGCGGGTTTATCCAGAGAATCCCTGGATAAAGTTGTAAAATCCATAAATGGCCGAGAGGTATATTTGAGTATCCCTGCTGCCAGGTCCCATTCCCCCAGTAGTACATCGGCTCTCAGGGCTCCCCGACTGTCCCGAAGATCGTACTC
>CAZUXL010000093.1:2527-13041 GCA_964624355.1 uncultured Spirochaetales bacterium | reverse complement strand
ATCAATGCATCTCCTCTAAATCCGATAAAAAGACCGTGGAAAGTACCGTGGAACTCACAGCCCGGTGGGCAGAGCGGAGTTTAGCAGCCCGGGGGGATTCCCCCCAGTCGATTTTTGGAATCGTTCAAGGGGCGTGTTTCGCCGACCTCCGACGCCGGAGCGCCGGGCAGATTACCTCCTTAGGGTTCGATGGTTTTGCCATTGGAGGTTTGGCCGTGGGGGAGGAGGATGGAGAGAGGAAGGATATGACAGCCCTCACCGCTTCCCTTCTACCCCGGGATAAACCCCGGTACCTCATGGGTGTGGGAACCCCTTTGGATCTTTTGGAGGCGGTTCATCGGGGAGTGGATATGTTCGACTGCATCCTCCCCACAGCCCTGGGACAGCAAGGGGTGGCCTACACCTCCGAAGGGAAAATTGAGCTCCGAAGAACCGTTCATAAGCACTCGGACCGCCCCTTGGATGAAAATTGCACCTGTCAGGCCTGTCGGATGTATTCCCGGGCTTACCTTCATCATCTGAGAAAAGTGGGAGAGAGTTTTGGAGGTCTTTTAGTGGGACTCCATAACCTGCATTTTTACAAAAATCTTATGGATCAGATGCGTTCACATATCCTTCAAGGGGACTTTTTTTCCTATTACAACCGAATGAAGACCGAATTAGCCCGGGAAGACGAAGAAAATCCCCCCCAAGTAACCCTGCCAAAAAAGAAAAAAGATCTTCGGACCCTGGGGGATTTCGAAGTGGTCTCCCATCCTACGGGATTTCATAGTGTGAAACAGAAAAGTTCCGGTGAGGTGATGCATTCGGTCACTGATCCCTTAGTGGAAGCCCGGGAACTCTATGTGAACCAATCCGGATATAGAAAATACCTGGCCGAAAGGTCCACTGACTTTGTGATTTGGGATGTGGGACTGGGAGCGGCGACCAACGCCATGGCTACCATTTTGGATGCCCAGGATTTTTTTAAATCTGCGGAAACCCAGGGAAAATTGATCATCGTGAGTTTTGAAAATGATTTGGATTCCTTAAAGCTGGCACATCAAAATCCCGGACTATTCCCCCAGGTTCGCCATGCGGCGGTCGCTTCAATACTAAAAAATCATCAGTGGACCTCTGAAGATGGGAAGATTCAATGGACCCTCCTTCTCGGGGACTTTGAAAAGACCCGGAGCTTGGCAGTGGATCCGGATTGTGTCTACTACGACATGTTTTCCCTTAAAACCGATGCAGCTCTTTGGGCCCGGGGTGTTTTTGCCCAGATTTTTTCCCGGCGGAAACCTTCCGGGACCAGCCTATTTACCTACTCGGCTTCCACTTTAGTGAGGGGAGCCCTTCTTTGTGCTGGATTTTATGTGGCCAAAGGGGCTGGGGCTGGTCCGAAATCCGATACCACCGCGGCCTTTTCGAATCAGCTCCCAACCCAGGGTTTTAGTCTTTTAGGGAATGAATGGTTGAAACGTTGGGAACGGAGCAGCTCCCAATATCCTCACCAAGCCACCGAAGAGGAAAAAAGGGAAATGGAGAGTACCATTATGCATCACCCTCAGTTTTTACTTTGAGGCTGCCCGAAGAGCGGAAAAGATCACGTCTTTTATTTCACCCTCCAAGAACATTCCCATGATCCCTTCCTGTCCAAATACGGTTTTCGGAATTTCCGAAGTGGTGTGGTATCGCAGGTAGGTCATGACTTTTCCGTCCAAGGGGAATTCCTCCAGGTACCAATAACCTAAACTTTCCTGGATGGTTCCATTTCCTTCCACCTGCTTCCACTGAAACCATCGAGATTTGGCATTTCTCGTATCCGGGGTGAAAATTTGATTTTTCAACCAGGATTTATTTTCCAGTCCCAGGAGGCTGAGAACCACAGTTTGTTCTTGAAAAACACCTTCCGGCGACCGGGTGACCAGCACCTGTTTAACCTTGGAAAAAATCTGGGGATAGGCTTCTAAATTACCGATAACCCCCGAAAGTTTTTCCACTGAAACTGAAAATACCCCATGGTAATCCCCCAAAACGGAACAGTATTCCTTTCCTCCCTGGGTGACGATCGTTACCTGGGATTTTAGGGCTTGGGGATTATTCACCAGATTTTGCAGAAGTTTCACATCCGATGGGCGAGTGGGTATTTCCTGTGCCCAAAGGACTGGTCCATAGAAATAAAAAATGAGAAGACCAAACAGGGATATAAAACTTGTTTTCATGGTGACTCCATTCTCGTTAAAGAATCTCTGGTGTTCAAGCATGCGTAAACCCTTTGACAAGCCTTCATCCAGGCTCCAAACTTAAGCATGAAATCTAGGAGGTTTCCATGACTAGTAAAATTTCGATCCTACTCTTTTCCCTAATTCTCACGACCCAAGCCTTTTCTGCTCCCGGAGATTGGAAACAGATTGGCAACCCAGGGGATTGGAAGGGGTCTATCACCGGAATTGGAATGAGTGACGGACTAATTACCATCGAGGGTACCGGAGTACTTTATCTCACTGCAATTCCTTCGGGAAAGTGGGTCAGTGTGGGGGCTGCGGATTTTGCCGCCACCATGGCGGCTTTCAATGTGGATGATAACCTAGTCACCTTGGAATCCGATGGAAGTCTGTACTTAGTGGCCGATGATGGAACGTGGAAGGGGATAGGTAAATCAGGGGATTGGAAGGACTCCATCGCTGGTGTGGGGTACAAAGGACAACTTTATACCATCGAATCCAGTGGCGCCATGTATAAAACAGATATTTTTACTGGCAAATGGGTTCAGGTCGGTGCGCCGGAGTTTGCAGATACCCAGGCGATGTTTGCCTCCGATAAAGGCCTCATCACCTTGGAAAAAGATGGTTCCTTGTACCTGGTGGATTCGGCCACAGGGAGTTGGAAAGCCCTAGGACAAACAGGGGAATGGCAAAACACCATCGCCGGTGTCTGTATGGGAAATAGTCTTTATACTGTGGAAACCGGGGGCGCCCTCTATGTGACCGACGTGACCACGGGTAAATGGAAGCAAATCGGTAAATCCGAGTTCGCAGGGACCGTGGGAATGTTTGTTTGCGGGAATCAGTTGGTTACCTTGGAAGAAGATGGGAGTCTATACCTAGTCTCCACGAAATAAGACGAAACGAATCCCGGGTTGATCTGAACCTCCCCGGGATTTCTGATAATCCTTTCTTATTCAGACTAATATGAGTAAGTTGTCAAATGATTATTATGCGAATTGTGGGTGCTGCTTTACTGGTGGCGGGAATCGTATTGGGATACTTTGGGTATATTTCCTCCACATCCTTGGAGAATAGCCTTAGTACCACATTTTTAGGTCATCTTACAGAACCCACCATGTGGTACATCGCCGGCGGAATTGTTTCGGGAGTTTTTGGAATTCTGCTTCTGTCGGGAAGACTGGGGGGCTCTAAAAGCTAGGACTTGGAGTCTTTCAATTTCGAAAAAATCTTGAGGAATTAGGAGTAGGCTCTGTCGAATAAACGATAAAGCCTAAAAAACTGGAACCAAGGCCAATAAAATTCCCGCGGCCACAGCGCTGCCCAGGACTCCGGCCACATTGGGACCCATGGCGTGCATCAGGAGATAATTCTGAGGGTTGGCTTCCAGACCTACTTTATTGACCACCCGGGCGGACATGGGAACCGCAGATACTCCGGCGGCGCCTATCAAGGGATTTATTTTTTTCTTACTAAAGAGATTCATAAGTTTTGCCAACATAATACCCCCGGCGGTCCCAAAGGAAAAGGCCAAAAGGCCCAGTAGGAGTATGGCTAGGGTTTCCGGTCGAAGGAATTCTTCCGCCCTAAGTTTTGAGCCCACAGCCAGTCCCAGCATGATGGTCACCATATTGATTAAGGCGTGCTGCATGGTGTCCGAAAGCCTGTCGGTGACGCCGCATTCTTTTACCAGGTTGCCAAACATGAGTGCTCCGACTAAGGGGGTGGCTGTGGGGAGTAGAAAAATGCAGACCCCCAGGACTACTAAAGGGAAGAGGATCTTTTCTCTTTTAGAGACCACTCTCAACTGGTCCATTTTAATTTTTCGTTCATCCTCTGTGGTTAATAGACGCATGATGGGTGGCTGGATGATGGGAACCAAGGCCATGTAGGAGTAGGCGGCTACGGCAATGGCGCCTAACAGGTGGGGGGAAAGTTTAGATGCCAAATAAATGGCGGTGGGACCATCGGCACCGCCGATTATCCCGATAGAGGCGGCATCTGCCAGGGAAAATTTAAATAATCCGGTTTGGCTTAAAAGGACCGCACCGATTAGGGTTGTAAAGATTCCCAGTTGGGCGGCGCCCCCTAAAAAGGCGGTTTTGGGGTTGGCAATCATTGGTCCAAAGTCCGTCATAGCCCCCACACCCATGAAGATTAACAAAGGAAAGAGGCCACTTTGAATCCCAAATTCATAAAATTGAGCCAAAAATCCTCCTGGTACTTGGACTTGTACAAGGCCGTTCACCAGGGTGGTCACGGAGTGAAGGGCGATGTCCGCCCCGGGAATATTAGCTAAAATTCCCCCAAACCCGATGGGTAAAAGCAGAAGAGGCTCGAAACCTTTGGCCACGGCTAAGTAAACTAAAACTAATCCCACGGCTATCATCAGCAAATTTTGCCAACCCGTGGGGGAGGTGATGAAAAGCATGATTCCCGTGGATGTCCAGATTTCCCTTAAAGCGGTAAAAATATCCACCTAAACCTCCAACTCAGCTAAAATCTGTCCAGATTGAACCTGTTGGCCCTGTTTCACATGGATTTTAACCACTTTGCAGGCTTCCGGGGTCGCCACAAAAGTTTCCATTTTCATGGATTCCAGGACGATGATATCCTCTCCTTTTTCACGGTGATCCCCTGGTTCCACAGGTATCCTGAGAATGACCCCCGGAAGCGGAGCCTCCAGGTTAATAATCCGTTTTTTAGTTTTTTGGGCAGGGTAATCCTCCGGATCCAGGCACACAGGGGTGAGTTCGTAGTGGATAATTTTTCCATCCACCCGGACCTGGGTGCCCTGGATTTCGATTTTATGGGCTTTCCCTTCTACCTTCAGATTGTAACAATCCGGTAGGTCCGGGGAAATAGGGGCTTTCGGTTGGGGAACTTCATTTTTTCTTACCCCTAGGGTGCCTGTTCCCTTCAAAAAAGCGATTCCTTTTTCTTTACAGGTTGCGGCGATAAAGATATTTTCCTGGGTTTCTTCCAGGGAGGCATTTTTCAAGAGTTCCCGGGCAAATGGGATGCCTTTTGTTGGATCTTTATCATCTCGATCCAGAACACTTCCTTGGAAGGGGGGGAGATTCAACTGTTGTGAGCATTGGGTGACCAGCTCTGGATCCGGTGGAGTGGGGGTTTTTCCAAAATATCCCAAGACCATTTTCCCATAGCCTTCGGCAATTTTTTTCCAGGGGCCGAACATCACGTTGTTGAAGGCCTGTTGAAAATAAAATTGGCTCACAGGAGTAACGGAAGTTCCGAACCCCCCGCGCTTTACCGCTTCCCCCATGGCAGAAATCATTTCGGGGTACCTGTTCATGAGCCCGTTGTCCCGGAGCATCTGTGTATTGGCAGTTAAGGCCCCCCCGGGCATGGGATAAAAGGGAATCATGGGTTCCACTTTTAAAGCTTCTGGAGGAACGATGTAGTCCTTCATACATTCCTTAAAAATATTCTCCGCTTCAATGATTTTTAGGATATCCAAACCCAAATCGTACTCCGTACCCCGCAGGGCGTGCCACATGGTGATCACATCGGTTTGCCCCGTGCCTCCGGAGGCGGGAGCAAGGGAAAGGTCGATCTGGTCTACCCCCGCATCCAAGGCAGCCTTGTAAGCCAAGGCCCCAATTCCGGCGGTTTCATGGGTGTGGTACACCAATTTTATTTTATCCCCCAACAGCTTTCGGGCGGATTTTAGGCACTCGTAAACCTTAGCCGGGGTCAGGGTCCCCGAGGCATCTTTGTAACAAAGGGAATCGAAGGGAACCCCAGAGTCCAAAATTTGCCGCAAGGTGGAGGTGTAGAATTTCTCATCGTGGGCTCCGGTGCACCCCGGGGGCAATTCCATCACGGTGACGCAAATTTCATGGTTCAATCCCGCTTCCTTGATACATTGTCCCGAAAACACCAGGTTATCCACGTCATTCAGGGCGTCGAAATTCCGGATGGTGGTCATACCGTGCTTTTTAAAAAGCTGGGCATGGAGGGTTATGATGTCCCGGGGTTGGGAATCCAATCCCACCACATTGATTCCCCGGGAAAGGGTTTGGAGATTGATTTGTGCTCCCGCTGCTTCCCGGCATCGGTCCATGGAGTTGAAGGCATCTTCGTTGCAGTAAAAGTAAAGGCTTTGGAACCGGGCTCCGCCCCCCACTTCAAAGTGGGTGAGTCCGGATTTTACGGCGGCACCCAGGGCGGGAAGAAAATCATCCGTGAGAACCCGGGCTCCGTAGACCGACTGAAAACCGTCCCGAAAGGCGGTGATCATGGTTTGAATTGATTTTTTACCCATATATTACCTCTTTGTGGTGAATAATTTTGTAGCTGAGCTCTATTTTAGGAGGCCTTGGGCTTTTAATATAGCCAGGATGGAAGCGTGGGACTCATCTTCCTCAGCGGATTTTTCAGGAAAAAATTTCTGAAGTACCAGGGATAACCCCTTCAGGGAAAGGACTAAAATTCCCAAGAAAAAGAAGACCCAAAATAAACCGAGAAGGGTAATGATCAGAGCTGAATTCAACACAGTGGCTCCTTATTATTTACTTGTGAGGGAAAAGACCCCGTCCCAATCTCCCGGCATTCCGGTGGACTGGTTGGCCTGGGTCCGTTTCAAGAAGGTCAAGGACGGTCCGTCAGCGGGATCCAGTTCCAATACCGACTCGAAGGCCTTCCGGGCGCCTTCCCAATCCTGGTTCTCGTAGGCATCAATCCCCTTTTCAAACCGGGTAATCTTATCCAAAATCATCCCGGAGGTTCCAGCGCGGAAGGCTATGACTTCGAAAAGCCGCACTGGGGTGTTAATACCCACTACCCTTACTCTATCGAGTTTTCGTACTAAAATGGAATCATCCAAAAGGTCCCTAGTGGTCTGGGTGGTGAGAATCCAGGTTCCATACTCCTTATTCACCCCCTCCAGGCGGGCCGCCAGATTTACGGCATTTCCCATCATGGTATAATCCATCCGCCGGGCTGTTCCCATGTTGCCCACGGTCATTTCCCCGGTATTGATCCCAATGCGGGTGAGCAGGGGGGTGGGGGCTACCTTGTCCCTTATAAGCTGCTCGTTCATGGTCGTTTCAGCCAGCTTCATTCTCAAGGCGGCATTCACCGCCGAGAGGGCATGGTCTTCAAAGGAGAGGGGAGCTCCCCAGAAGGCAATAATGGCGTCTCCCTCAAACTTGTCGATGGTTCCCCGGGTATCCAGTATTAAATCGCTCATCTGGGTGAGGTAATGATTCAGCAGGCTAACCAAGTCGTTGGGATCCATTTTTTCGCTGATGGTGGAAAATCCCCGCACGTCGGTGAACATGGCGGTGAGGACTTTTTTCTCCCCCCCCAGTTTAAGTTTGTCCGGATCCGCCTCCAATTGTTTAATCACATCGGGGCTCAGATAGGTACTAAAAGCACTACGGATGTATCGTTTTTCCGCCTCGGTTCCGCCGAATCGAATGAGGGTCAAACCTATTACTGTCAGAAATACTGTGATACCGGGAACAAAAACCCCCAGGTAAATACCAAAAATTATGTAAATCAGCTCCACCCCGAGGATCAGGAGGGCAAAGATGACAAAGCCCCAAATCACACCCTTCAAGGTTTTTTGTCGGACCAAAATGAAAGCGGCTACTAAAGACCAGAAGGCCCCGAGAATAAAAGATCCCCATTGGGGCCATTCGGTGAGAAAGGCTCCCGTGAGAATGGTGTTGGCCACGGCGGCATGGGTTCCCACGTTGTAATACCGGGTATCAAAGGGGGTAACTCCAATATCCGTGGTGGCTACTGCGGTCCATCCGTAAAAACACAGGGCGCCCTTGAGAATCTCCGCCAGGGATGCTCTGGTGGCGTAATAGGCCGTCCATTTCTTTTCTAAAGCATCATAAGTATCCCCGACCTCTAAAAGAAGGGCGGGAATTTTTGCCCGGGAAGCCTCTGGAATCGTTAAGTCTAACGCCTGGGCTTCTAAGGCAGCTTTAAGCTCAACCTCTTGGGTGCCCTGCAACACACCTACAATTTTGAGCCGCCATTGGGATAGGGCTCTATCGGCCTCATCGAAGCCCCTCTGATCCCCCGCTGCCAAGGCCAACTGCCGGTTCCCAGAGAGCTCGGTCACCATGCTCGATAAATCCTCCTGGAAGTACCCGCTGTCCTGCATGGCCTTAATTTGATCCAAAAGGCTCAGCCACTGCTTCTGCATATCCTGGAGCTGGCTAATTTTCACATGGCGAAATGTTTTATCATAGGTCTCGTGAGGCCAGTTTATAAGCATTTTCCCCTCGGGATCCAAGGGAATGGTGATATCCGGTTGGGGATTTGTTTTGAGTTCAGATGTCTTCAGAAGAATTTGACCGGCCGTGACTTCAATGGATGGTCTGCCCAAGTGTACCCAGATGGGGGTGAAAGCCAATTGACCGAATACAAGGGTTTGACCCGATCCATCCGGGGCTAGCCTGTATAAAAGACCGATGCGCCTCAGGGTTCCATCCACGTCTTTCACCACGTTGGTAACCCCCGCTCCGGTAGCTTGGCTGGCGATGGGGATAATGGCCCCCCTCAGGCTGGCAACTTCAATAATCCCTTCGATATCCCCCGAAAGGGGAGATAAAGCATTGTGGGACTTGAGATAGGCCTCAGCTTGTTTTGCCTCCTCGTTGGCATTTTCCAGGTAATAATTCAACGTGGTGAAAACATTTCCAAAGCTTTTCATGGCTTGACCTAAAAAAGCGTCATTATCCCGGGCAGTGAGCAGAATCCCTTCATTCAACAGAATTTTTGCCGCTTCATGGACCTCTTCAATTTCCATTTGCTGGTTATCCAAGGCTTGAAAAACCTGGTCCAATTCCTGGGATTTACCCGATAGAACCCCATCTCTTTCCTGGGAATTCACCCCCACCGGTCCCCGGTCCACAAATTCCACATCGAAGGTCACCGTATCGGCTCCCAAGGATCTTAACTCCCCCAGGTAAGAGGCGTGAAGGTCTCGGCTCCAAGGCCAGGTTCCCACATTTTGCATCGCCCCATCGTCCACATCCAAAAGTACTAAAGTCGGTAATTCCTGAGGAGAGGCAATGAGCCTGGTGGATAGATCCTGGATTTTTAGTTCCAAGGATTTTGTAGCTCCCAAGGATACCAGAAGACCCATGATGATAATTACTCCGGAAGAAACGGCCAGGGGCAGCCAGGGACGCGAGGTTTTACTCATAAAAATCTCCTCTCAGTTAACATCATAGGGTAAAAATCCATAATTGGAGTATAATAAACTCAAGTTTTAAAAAAAAGGGAGGTATCCATGAGATCCCTGATTTTGGTCGTATTAATTATTGTGATGATGGGTTCCCCCCTTTGGGGACAAACCCCCGGTTCCGATGACGACCACATTGATGCCCTTCTTGCCTCTTCGGGATTGAGCTGGGGACAGGCTGCCTGGCTTGTGGGCCGATCTGTGGGAATCCTGGAAGAGTTCACCGACTTTGAGCAGTCCAGCCGCCAGGCTTTGAACCTCGGTTGGGGGTCCCCGGAATTAGAATCCGAGACTCCGGTGGATTTGGCTGTTTATTGCGAGCTGCTTATGAAATCCCATAAAATCTCAGGGGGAATTTTTTATACATTATTTCCCGGGCCTCGGTATGCCTACCGGGAATTGGCCTTTAAAAAAATCATTCCCCCGCGAATTCCTCCCGATGGGATGGTTTCCGGCCAGCAAGCCCTCCTTTTTCTGCAAAACCTTCGGTCCCATCAGGAGAACCCCCAGTGAAAAAAAATCTCCCATTGACCATGATTTTTTTAGTGACTTTTGGTTTTCCTTTATCCGCGGGGGACATGGGGGGGAGTTTAGAAACATCCTTTATGACGAGTTTCGGAAGGGCGAGTCCCACCTTGGCACCCACACAAATCCTCACGATTTGGAGTAATCAGGGGCTGGGGGATGACTTTAACCTTTTGTTTAAGGCGAGTCTGTCGGATACCTTAAGTTTAGGAATTGCATCTCCGGTTTTTAAAAGTAATCGGGTTACGGGTGCTTTGGATTATTTGGTGTTTTTCAGTGAGTATTTATGGATTGGCCGGACCGATTTTAAAGATTTCAGCGGTACAGTTTTAAATACGAAACTTGACGGTTTTCAATTTCTGTATACCTCCCCCGGATTTGATATGAAGCTGGCCTTGGGAACATCCGCCGGACTGTTTAAAAGTGGCAGCACCATCGTCATTAGCGAAGACGATGTAAAGGACCGGTTGGTGGATGAAAATTGGCTCGTTCCCTCCACCCTTTGGGCATCACCCCGGTTGGTAGGCGGACTAGAGACTACCTTTAGGCAA
>CAZUXL010000093.1:0-2517 GCA_964624355.1 uncultured Spirochaetales bacterium | reverse complement strand
AACCAAAGTTTTAAAACATCCCTTTGGGCCCAATATGATCTGAGACCCGGGGCTCCCAAAAACGATGATCTGGCGGATACCAAAGTGGCTGATCGTGTGGGGGCTACTATCTCCACCGCTTACCTGGGGTTGGGGGGCGAGGGGCGTGTGGCCGGGCCGTTTTTCTGGAATGCCTGGGGCTATCTCATGGGGGGGGCAAGTCTGACGGCTTCAGGCCCCCCCGTGGACTTGAAAACCTCCCAGTTTCTCACGTGGAAAGCCTCTTATCTCTTGGCGGGCATGGGAAGCATGGATTTAGCCCTGCTTCTTCCCGAACTCAGCCATCTGGTGATTAATCTGAACCTTCAAATGGGAAGCTGGGACCCCGATGGAGCCTCGCCGGATCAAAACGCTCCTGAAAATCCTGGGTCCCTGGTGCCCTCCCTCTATACAGGGTGGGTGGGAATCTCCCGTACGGGTGGATCCCTAATTTTCAGTCCCCAACCCTCTAATATGTTCACATCCCAACTGTTGATCTCCGCTAAACCCCACGATTCCCTTCAACTCGTGGCCTCAGTTTTTACCTTCCTCCGGCCATCCCCCACGGGAATATCGGAGGTAGGAATTAATCCAAAATCTTCTGACTTGTTTCTCGGGATTGAGACTGATTTGAGTGCTCTTTGGCGGCCCGTGAGTGACTTTGGCGCTTCCCTGGGAATGGGGGTTTTCGTCCCCAATCCTGGTGTTTTGGATCGGTCGGTGGAATGGAAGGTTCAAACCGGCCTGAGTCTGAGTTTTTAAAAAGGGAGAATTTAATGAAGAAAACCTTATTGGGGGCTTATTTCCTGGTTCTTCTGGTCCTGGGATCAGGAATTGGGGCCCAGGTTCCGGTGGTTGCCCAAGTAACCAAGATTACCGGAAAAGCCCAGGTTCAGAAAGGCGCGGATTGGATACCCTTGAGTGTAGGCCAAACCCTTACCCCCGGGGATACTATTTCCACGGGATTCCGCTCGGAACTTCTGCTCCAAATCGGACCCTCGGTGGTGACGGTGAAACCCCTCAGCCGCCTAACCCTCCAGACCCTCATTCAGACCGGGACTGAACTCCAGACCGATTTATACCTCCGGGTAGGAAAGATCGATGCCCAGGTCAATAAATCCGAGGTGGTAACCAGTCAAAAATTTAACGCTGGAAGCCCTGTGGCGACCGCCTCTGTCCGGGGAACATCCTTTTCCTTCGATACCATAAATTTGGAAGTAACCCGCGGACTGGTGAACTTTACGGATTTTCATGGAAACACCGTCTCCGTACCTTTGGGAGAAGCTGCTCGGGCTTCCTTGCCTGAAACGGGCGGGGGGTTAGCCACCCAGCAGGAACTGGTAACCCAGGAGTCCGTGGTGGATGCCAGTGCAGGGGCTGAAGTGGGACAGGATGCCGCCACAGCGGACGATGAGGAACTCTCCTTCGATGATTGGGATTATGGAGATCTGCTGGAATATTTGGATCAATACTATTGGGAAGGGGATCTCCCCATTACCCATCTCTACATTGGAGGGATTATTGCCGATGGGGCCCCTCTAGCCACAATTATTAGTATCGGAGGCATCACACCATGAAATCAATATATAAAGCTCTTACTCTTATCGTCCTGCTGGGCTTCTTCAGCGGTTGCACCATCCTGGGATCCGAGGAAAACCTGGGGAAGAAGCACGTAACCATCCGGGCCGGTTCTCCCTTGAAAGCCGGTGATAAAAGCTCCCTGGGAGGATCCAGGGAGTTATCCGCTACCCAGGACATCGACTATATAACCTATGAATATATAAACTTGGATGATGCCACCGATACCTATTGGGATTACGTGGATCCCAACTACCCCTACATCGATCTTTATCTCTATCCCGACGCGAACTATAGAATCATCATCGATGTGGCCATAACTTCCACCGCACCGGGGTACAACGTGGGGGTCATACGCTACGGGGACCAGGCAGATTTTTATGTGGATCCCTACTACGACACCTACGTGGATTTGAATATTCATCCTACCCAAACTTTAGTTTTCCACCACCAAGTGTCGGTGAGTACTGTGAATGCGTATAATCCTTCCGCCCCCACGACCCCCTGGAGTCAGAGCATTTCCGGGCCCGCCCTCACGGTGCATCCAGCGGATAAATTTTTCTACTCCGGTGACGGGAAGTTATACTATTTCAATAAAACAGAGAATAAAATTTATTGGTGGAAGGATATAACCCAACCTTTAGATCCCAACAACGACCTTTTGGTGGATGGTAACGATCCGGGGATGAATATGGAGATTTTTGCCGTGGCCAGTGATCCGAATTCCGTGGACACCCTCATCGCTGTAGGCCATGACAATACCGTGGCAATTACTACCGGCTGGTACTATTTTACCATGGATACCTCAGGAGGGGCGTCGAATATCACGGCTTCCTATAGTTACGACATCACTTCTGAACTGGAAAACGGGGCACTGGGTGCGGATATCGTCCCCACCTCCATTGCCGCAGATACCTTGGG